>CAXGSZ010000622.1:0-1511 GCA_964012455.1 uncultured Alphaproteobacteria bacterium | reverse complement strand
ATGACGCCTGGCTCATCAAGATCGGCGATGGCGATCAATTCGGGAGCGGCTTTGTCGGGGTCAATCCGAATTCCAAGATCCCGGCATTGATGGATCACAGTACAAACCCGCCGACCCGCGTTTTCGAGTCCGGTGCGATTCTGATGTATCTCGCTGAAAAGTTCGGAGAATTTCTGCCGAGCGTTTCATCGGCTCGGGCGGAGTGCCTCTCCTGGCTGTTTTGGCAGATGGGCAGTGCGCCATATCTCGGCGGTGGGTTTGGCCATTTTTATACCTACGCACCAACGAAGATCCAATACGCCATTGACCGTTTTACCATGGAGGTCAAACGTCAGCTTGATGTGCTCGACCGCCGGCTTGCGAACTATCGCTACCTCTGTGGAGACGATTACACCATTGCCGATATGGCCGTTTGGCCGTGGTATGGAGGTCTGGTGATGGGTTGGCAGTATGATGCGGGTGAATTCCTGGATGTCGGAATTTACACCAACGTCAAGCGTTGGGCTGATGAACTGCACAGCCGTGAGCCCGTCCGGCGGGGCCGGATGGTCAATCGCGTACGCGGGAAGCCGAGCGAGCAGCTCCGCGAGCGGCACGATGCTAGTGACTTCGACACCAAGACCCAGGACAAGGTCTAAGTCGCCGAATAAGCCGCGCGGATTTACACGTCACTGCGGGCAGGTATGAGGGCTTGCCCGCCGTTGACGTTCTTTAAGCCGTGCCTGCCAGGGTATTGGGCGAGGGGCTACCCAATATTAAGGTGACAGTCGATGCGGCAACAAACGGGCGATAGAAATTCAACGAAAACTTCCCCAACGCAGCGTTCGATCAAGGGTATCGGTTCACACTGGGAAAAAGGGCAGACCTGCTACCGTACTGTTGCGCCCACGGCGATGATGACATCGTCGCCTCGATAGTTGGGGCAATGAATATTGCGCCGGGCGGTGCGGCTGTTGGATCCTCCCGGTCATCGGTAGGCAGACGAATGGTGAGCGCCGCGAAAACTCCAGGGCAACAGGAATTGACCGCGGTCAGCAGTAACCCCGTTCTTGAAATCGGTACAGCCTGTGATGTGACGCGTGACGTCGATGTTTTCCAGGATGCGTCACCCCGCTCATTTATGGGCGATTTTACAACGGAAACTACCTACGCGCTCGATCTGGCCCAGGTCGTTGTGCGGCGGTTGTAAATGGCGCCTCGGCCTCTCGGGCGATCGCCGCTCGGCGGTTCAGATATGCCTGCATGGAAGCATCGCGAACGCATTGCTGAATGGCAAGCGAGAGATTGGGTCGCTTTCGAACGCGTTTGATCTCGATGATATCGTCGAGTTTCTCAAGGAAGTTAAGACTGTCTGTCGTTCGACGAACTTGCGAATCGGCGATGCCGCATTCTTGTGGAATGGAGCGATCAGAAATTTGCTATTAGTATGGCAGATGAAGGCCGTGGATCCGATCGTCTCTCCGTGATGCGTTTTCTTCGCGATTCGCGACATAGCCCCCGCGGTATAGGAC
>CAXGSZ010000621.1:0-1512 GCA_964012455.1 uncultured Alphaproteobacteria bacterium | reverse complement strand
ATGTGGCAATTCCACCAGCACGACGATATAAGGACCGTGGTATTTTAAGGCGGGGTGGACGGGATGCCAGGGCCTTTCCCAGCTGTAGATGGCGCCTTCCGGTGTCACCTTCTCCCAAGTCATGTTCAGCAATTGGCAATTGTGACAAATCCACTCCGGTCCCCATTGCCAGGTGCCGCAATCGGCGCACTTCTGGATCATAAGCTCGCCGCGTCGTGTCGCTTCCCAATAGGGAGTGTCAAGACCGTCACCCATCGGGACGGGGATAGGCAGGCCTTTCGGCAGGTAGCTCTTGCTCATAGCGTTGTCTCCGATCCCATGATGACGCTGCTGACGTGATGGACCATCGGTCCCGCTATGTTGATTGCGACGTTGGCGTCGGGAACCTGATTGACCGATTGGCCCCTGATTTGCCGAACAGCTTCGATCTGCAGGCCAAGTCCGTGCATATAGCACTCCGCGAGGTTCCCACCGCTGGTATTAAGCGGCATCTTGCCGTCGGGTGCGATGAGGTTGTCGATCTGGAAAAACTCGTTGCAGTCGTCCGGGTCGCAAAAACCGTGCTCAACCACAGCCATCATGACGCCGATCGTAAAGTTCTCGTAACTCTGAACTACGTCGATGTCCTGCGGCTTCATCTCTGACATCTCGTATAGGCGGGGTGCCAGGCTGGCGAAGCTCGACGAGGGAAAGTTGGTTGCGTTCATCACCGGTGCTGCGCAGCGATGATCCGACCCCTGGACTGCGCCAAGTATATAGGCTGCCGGCTGCTTCATGTCCTTGGCCTTCTGGGCGGAGACGATAATACAGGCCGCGGCGCCGTCGTTCTCCTGACAGCAGTCGAATAGGCGACAGGGCTCTGCGATCCAGCGTGAATCGTCGTACTTCTCATCGGAAAGCGGCCGGTTGTACATGACCGCGCGGGGATTGTTCTGCGCGTGATGGTATGACGCCATGGAGATCGCACGCAGGACTTTGTGATCGACTTTGTGGTCGTGCATAAAGCGCATCGCCCGCATGGCGTATTTCTGCAATGGAGACATTACGCCGTAGGGCGACATATAGGCGGCGTCTCCGCTCACCGTCGGGTCGGGCGCACCCCGGCCGAAACGGCGGAATTGCCCCTGGGCCAGGCCGCGAAAGGCAACGACGCAATCTGCGTATCCGCAAGCGACAGCCGCCGCTGCGTTGCCGATCGCGGCTGCCACGCCGCCACCGCCGCCGCCCCAGTTCATGTTTGAGAACCTCAGTTCGTCGATTCCAAGTGCTGCCGCAAGGCGGGTCGGTTCATTCCGGTCATTCGAGTAGGACGTAAAACCGTCAATCTCCGTCGGCGAGATGCCGGCGTCTTCACACGCCGCCAGGATCGCCTTCAGAACCAATAGCACTTCGCTGTCGGGCGATTGCCCATGCTTGTAGTAGGTCGTCTCGCCCACACCGGCGATAGCCGTTTTGCCTCTTATTGTCCGTTCGCTCATGCAGTCCCGACTGTCTTGTTTGTTTTTTATTTTC
>CAXGSZ010000620.1:0-1554 GCA_964012455.1 uncultured Alphaproteobacteria bacterium | reverse complement strand
AGCCGAACCACCAGATTGGGAACTGGAAGATCAGCACGTCACACCAATCGGTTTTCCCAATTCCGCTTCGATGTCGGCTGCAAAGTCGTCGTTCTTGCTGGCATGCGATTCCTAGACCTGCTGTTTGGGGTAGTCAGCCTCACCGACGGTCGTAAAATTGCGCCGGTCCGAGACGGGATCGAATGGCATGGCATAGGGGTCGGACACACGTACAGCGTGCTCGGCGTCCTGCAACGCCGTGACGGCGGCTTACGTTAGAGCGCCTTTGAAACTTTTTAGTTCGTGATGGGCGTGAACGATGAAGACTTTCATCCCCACTTGCGTTTCTTCTCCGCGGTCGGGCCGCCGGCCTCGCGCCAGGCGGGCATGCCACCTTCGAGTCGTGTCACGTTATCAATCCCCATATCCTTCAATGACTTAGCGCTAAGGGCAGCCCTTGGATTACCGTTGCAGAACAGGACATACGTCTTGTCCTTGTCCCCGTAGATCTCGCGGTAGTAAGGGCTTGTCGGATCAAACCAGAATTCGATCATGCCGCGCGGCGCATGTTGCGACCCATCGATGGTATCGCTCTGCTCGACCTCGCGGATGTCGCGCACGTCCACGAAGACATACTCGCCAGAATCGCGCTGGGCCAACGCCTCATCCGCCGACACGGCCGGTATTTCCTTCATCGCCTCTTCGGCAAGGTCCATGATACCCATCAATTGTTCTCCTTGAGGAAGGTATATTGATATTCACGTGACGCGATGCGCCAGCCGTCCGCGGTCCGTCGGAAAGTGTCGTGATACTCCACGATGGCGCGCGGCACTACCTTTTCCGATGGAGTTCCCGGCACCGGTTGTTCCTGTCGGTAGACGACGGCATAGGAACGGCCCTTGGCATTGTCATTGTCGATCACGTCGACAATCTGATTGGACGAGACATGTCGCGCCAACCGGTCTCTTGGATAATTACTGATCCAGGCCAAAATCTCGTCGCGGCCGTTCATTTCAGGATGTGCCGCCGGATTGTAGTGTGCGTCCTCCGTGAAGAGGTTCGCAAATTCCGTCGGTGCGACATGGTCGGTATGCCGGCAATACAGCAGCATCAACTTGCAGCATTCATGCTCGATCAGCATGCAGTCAATATCTTTCATGTCCATGTCTCCGGTCGAAAGCTTTTCAACGCGTTCCAGTCGGGCACAGGCTTGCCTTCCGGATCGAGCGGCTGGATGACGAGCTGCGTAGCGCCCGCGTCGATATGCGCCTGGAGGCCGCGTCGGATGGTATCCTCGCTCCCCCAAAGGACCATGGAATCAAGAAACCGCTCGTTGCCGCCACCCTCCAACTCAGTCTCACTGAAACCGATCCGGAGCCAGTTTTCGCGGTAGTTCGGCATCGCCAAATAGCGCGCCATATTCTTCGCGGCGGCGGCGCGGGCGACTGTCTCGTCTTCGGTCAAGCAAATCTTCTGCTCGACGCAGAGCCATTTGTCCGGCCCCAGTATTTCCTTGGCTATCACCGTGTGCTCCGGGGTCACGCAATAGGGCAAGGCGCCATTGGTCATATCGCG
>CAXGSZ010000619.1:0-1567 GCA_964012455.1 uncultured Alphaproteobacteria bacterium | reverse complement strand
GCTCGGGGTCGTTGCCGGTACGGGTGCGGATGGCGACCCGCGACAACCCGCTGTCGCCGACCTTCTGCTCGACCCAGCGCAGTGTACCGAAGAGAGAGAGGTCGCCGAAGTCGAAGACGTTGGAGATATAAACCGCCTCGGGCACGAAACCGGTGCCGAAGACCTGAAACTCTGCGATGTCGAAACCGGTCGCCGTCAGTGACTTGAGCCGCACGAAGCGCACGTATTGCGGCGGGATCCGGACATCGACCACGGGCTCGTCGTTCTGACTGGCCAGCACGACAGTCTCGCGGATGGGCACGCCTTCACGCTGCGTATCGCGGGTCCCATCGTTGATAAAAATCTCATAGGCGCGCATAAAGTCGTTCTGGTACGGGAATGTCGGGGCGGGAAAGGCCGGATCGGCGTTGCGCGGAAAGAATTTGAAACGGTTAATACCGAAGCGCGCGCCGAGATCGAGATCAATGATGATGCCCAGCACCCGCGCGCTCTGGCCTCCGGCGCTGGCGCGCAAATCAAGGGCGGTCTCGCCGTCGCCGTCGATGATATTGGGCAATTCCGGACGGATACTTATCGTGTTGGGCGAGGTTATAAAACCGCCGCGAGTTTCGGAGTTTGCGCCGATGGCAATATTAAGCGTCGTATCCGCGCGCTGTGGGAAAATCCAGTTGGCGAAGCCCTCGGCGGCAAAGTCGATAACCCCGCCGGGCGCGTTGGTACTTTCCACCGAAGTGGCACCGCGGATCACCGTGGCCTGGATTTCCCCGCCGCCGCCGGCCCAATTGAGGCCGCCGTCACCGCCGACGACCACTAATTCTGCGGCGACGGGCGGGGTTGTAAACAGACACATCAGCACACAAAAGGTACAGGCGGGTTTCATAGGCGAGATTCTAGTCGAGTGTATACGTATCGTGAACGGACTCGCAAACGAGACGACCACAAGCCCGATAAGTTACTATTTGTATCATACTTACATCAAATTGGGTAACCTACAATGACGCGAAGGCCTGCATATGTATAATCAATCTTGCCAAACATAGCAAGCATAAGTCAAACATTAATTAAGCCCCCAAAGTCCCGATCCATTGGGGCTTCCATTCCCACCCTTTTTTTATATATTTGTCCTTGCCGTTCCCCATTTTTCCAGGAGAAGACCCTCCCAATGAAGCACCTCGCCATCTTGCTCGGTCTGTTGTTCGCGGCCTGCGGCGGCCAGCAACAGCCGCCCTCACCGGCCGAACTCGTCGTCGCTACGGTTGGCGACGCGCAAATCACCGCCTCAGATTTCGCCGCATTTATCGAGAAAATCCCCGAGGGCATGCGCCAAGGGGCCTCCCCGCTGGCCATCAACCGCAACTTGCTCAAGAGCCTGATCGACAAAGAATTATTAGTGCAGGAAGCCAAATCGTCCAATGTGGAGAATGGCATCTGGTTTATTGATGAACTCACCAATTACGAACGCTCGAGCATCCTCCGTTTATACGAGCGCCGCGAAATCATCTCCAAGCTCAATATCACCCCCGAAATGGTCGAAGCCCACTATCGCGAGACGCGCCGCGACCGCTCG
>CAXGSZ010000618.1:0-1568 GCA_964012455.1 uncultured Alphaproteobacteria bacterium | reverse complement strand
CCGACCTCGCGGGCACATTTAGTAAGATCGCGAAAGAGGGGATCGGCTACTTGTACGGTGGCGAACTTGGAGCAAAACTGACACAGCATATGGGGTCAGTAGGCGGTGTCATTGGGATGAACGACTTGGAGACGGTCGAACCAACTTTGGAGGTGCCCGTCAAGGCGCCATATCGCGATCGAATCGTCCATATTCCGCCGCCGCCGGCTGAGTCATTTCAGGTGCTTTTGGCACTTCGCATACTTGATTTCTTTGATATTCGTTCGCTGGGGATTTTGAGCGCACAGCATCTCGATCTGGTTTTTCGGGCGATCCGCATCGCGGCGGGGCTCCGCATTCAACACAATCGTCGCAGTTCGGAAGAGATCGAAGCGCTTCTTTCTGATATGACCAGCCATGTAACGCGTGCAGGAGATGGAATCCCGGTGGAAGGCCTGACCGAGAAATGGTCGGGTGACGCCGATTTTGCGGCGGACGCACCTAAAGAAAATACGACATCGATGTCCATCGCGGACGCGGATGGAAATATGATTTGTCTGACACAGAGCCTGGGCTCGGCCTATGGTTCGGGGGTCATGATTCCCGGCACGGGTGTGATCCTGAACAATTTCCTAAACTGGACAGATTTGAATCCTGCATCACCAAACGCCTTGCAGCCTGGACAGCGGCTTGCCATGTGCCTAGCGCCGTCGATTTCGACGCGCGACGGAGAGGGTATCTTGGCACTCGGTACGCCGGGCAGTTACGGCATCCTGCAAACCCAGGTCCAAGCCATGGTCGGCCATGTAGATTTTGGGCTGGACGTTCAGGGGGCGATCGAAATGCCCCGCGCACGTCTGTGGGATGGCAAGCAGATCTATCTGGAGCGCCGCGTTCCGCATTCCGTCTGTGTCGAGCTTTCAGCCCGCGGTCATGACGTCGTCCTTTTGCCCGATTATTCATGGCGAACTGGCGGTATGCAGGCAGTGTCACGTGACCCTGACAGCGGGGCGCTGGCCGGCGCGGCGGACAGCCGGCGCGACGGTGCGGCCGTACCAGCTTAGGAAGATGGACTATGAATAAGTATTTCGCTTCTGATTACCCCGAAGCGCGTGGCAAATTTCTAACGGCAGCAAAATCTGCTGATGTTCCGCTGTGGCAATTTGATCATCCGTTGACCGGGCCGAACGACGAGGCGCTCGGCACAGATATCGTGTGGCTTGGGGCGCGGGATGCGCGACATGTAGTCGTTGCTGGCTCCGCGACCCATGGCATTGAAGGGTTTTGTGGCTCGGGCTGCCAAACCGGTTTTCTCACCGAAAACTGGAAGTCTCGACTTGCGAAGGATATCGCGCTCGTGCTGGTTCACGCCAACAACCCGCACGGCTTTGCGCACCAACGCCGCGTAAACGAGGACAATATCGATCTCAATCGCAATTTCATCGACTTCGACGTTGAAACACCGCAAAGCCCCGGATTTGCGGAATTGCATCCAGCGCTGGTGCCGGAGGCTTGGGACGGTCCAATACGAGAATCAGCCGACGCTGCAATCGAGGCATATAAGGCGCGGGAGGGCCTGCCGGCTTTTC
>CAXGSZ010000617.1:0-1576 GCA_964012455.1 uncultured Alphaproteobacteria bacterium | reverse complement strand
TCGATCTCATTATTGTTTTCATTCCTAGTTCTTTTACTCCGCTGCGATTGTTGCGATAGCCCGCTTTTCCAGGCCACCAAGCCCAATGATAAATTCTGCAATCTCCGCAACGCCATTACCCGCTTTCAGGTTAGTGAAGTGAAAGGGGCGTATGCCTCGCATTTTCTTTGCGTCCCGATCCATAACCTCAAGACTGGCGCAGATGGCGAAGTACGCGCGCCCCGACTGCACGTGGCTAGAGCGCAAGATAGCCGCCTAAAGGTGACCTTCGGCCTCCTTCCGTGCCGCTAATTCCGCTCCTTGCTTTTCGGCAAAGCGAGCCAATCGGTCGGCGGCGAATCCCATTCGCCGCAACCCGGGAGCTGTGTTCGCCACTTCGGTGTAAGATACTATCAGGCCGTCCTGTATCTTCGCGATTGCGACGCCTTCGAACATCGTGCGCGTTCCCTTTGCATCGTCAATTTTTGATTCATAGCTGAATACATAGCGACAGTATCCGGTTTCACCGTCGGATACAGGTTCGTGCATATCCCAGCGAAAATTACAGGCATCGCGGTGGAAATAATCGTTGATCATCTCCGCAATTCTGCCGCGTCCCTCAAACGATCCATAAAAGACGTCATGATAAACGCCGTCCTCGGTGAAGCAGGCTGCTACCCCCGCGCCATCTCCCTCACAGGCGGCCTGGCTCATTTTCCTTATCAGTACGCCAAAATCCATCAATCGTTACTCCAGCTTTCCAGTCCCCGCCGCTTGAAGTAAGTTGAACCAACAGGAGATAAATTCCATGGTCGCTAAACTCACGCCAGAAGAAGTCGCGTTCTATCACGAGAACGGTTATGTTGTCGCACGCGGAGTGGTGACCGGAGAGAAACTGGACGCCCTGCGGCGCGAAACGGACCGTATCGTCGCCGAAGCGGCGGGCATCACAGAACATAACGATGTCTACGACCTGGAAGACAGCCATTCGCCAAGCAATCCACGGGTGCGCCGCCTGAAAGAACCTTACCGACACTTCGAGTTCTTCAACAAATTGGCGCGCGATCCGGATGTTCTCGACATCGTCGAACAGTTGGTAGGGCCAGATATTCGCCTCTATGGCGGCAAGATGAACCTGAAGTCGGCGGGTTACGGCGCGCCGGTCGAATGGCATCAAGACTGGGCCTTCTATCCCCATACAAATGATGATGTGCTGGCGACCGGACTTCTGCTCGACGATTGCGACGAAATGAACGGTCCTCTTATGGTTATGCCAGGTAGCCACAAGGGTCCAACCTACGACCACCATGCAGACGGCTACTTCTGCGGCGCGATGTCGGCAGACGACGAAGAGGCAGCACAAAACCTCGACTATTCAAAGGCTGTAAAGCTGACGGGCAACGCTGGCGATATGACAATCCACCATGTACGGATGGTCCATGGTTCCGCAATGAACCAGTCTAACCGTCAACGGCGGCTACTACTGCACGAATACACTGCCGGCGATGCTTGGCCCCTTGTCGGCTTGAAAGGCGAATTTAACCAATGTTTCTATGACTTGCTGGTCCGCGGCATGCCCAATACGCAGCCCCGAACG
>CAXGSZ010000616.1:0-1580 GCA_964012455.1 uncultured Alphaproteobacteria bacterium | reverse complement strand
TGAGAAACGCCGCGCGCTTTTCCGCTTCGAGACGCTAAGTTATCATCCAGAAACATTCCGCGGCGCACAAAACAGGGACACCATGAGCGAAGAGAAGATCGTCACAGCGGCGTTGATCATTATTGGCAACGAGATCCTGTCGGGCCGCATCCAGGACGCGAACCTATCCTATATCGCCACCAAACTGAACGACGAGGCAGGAATTCGTCTCACGGAAGCTCGCGTGGTGCCGGACATTGAAGCGGAAATCGTCGACGCGGTGAATGCCATGCGCGCCAAGCACGATTACGTCTTTACTACCGGCGGCATCGGCCCAACCCATGACGACATAACCGCCGAAGCGGTGGCAAAAGCGTTTGGACGGCGGCTTGTGCGGCATCCCGAAGCCTATCGCCGTCTTGTGGAACAGTTTAAGAAACGCGGCCTTGAGATCAACGAAGCGCGGCTCCGCATGACCAACACGCCCGAGGGGGCGACACTGGTCGAGAACGGCATTTCCGTTGCGCCCGGCTTTCAAGTCGAGAATGTCTACGTTATGGCCGGCGTCCCACAGGTCGCACACGCCATGATCGACTGGCTCGCACCGCGGCTGGAGGGCGGCAAGCCGGTTCGCAGCAAGACACTGGTCTGCTCTCTTGGCGAAGGCAACCTGGCGGAAGGCTTGACCGCCATACAGGATCGCTATGCTGAAATCGATATCGGCAGCTATCCTTTTTACGAGACCGGCAATTACGGCACGAGCATCGTACTCCGCCATACCGACGAAACGTTGTTGGAACGCGCCGGCGACGAAGTGACGGAACTGATGCGGTCGCTCGGCGGCGAACCGCGTGATAAAATTTAGAAACCCCGTCTTCGGAAAACTGGATTGTAATGCACAAAAACCGCGTTCTAATTGTCAGTTTCGACGCATTGCGTCCCGATATGGTGACACCGGAGCTAATGCCTAATTTGTGCCGCTTTGCCTCCGAGGGTGCGCGCTTTCCCGAAGCGAGATCGAGCTTTCCGACCGAGACACGGGTCAACCAGACCGCGCTCATCACCGGATGTTACCCGGAACGCCACGGTATCGTCGGCAATCGATTTCAGGATGCGGTGGCCTCACCCGGAAAGCTCTTCAACACGGGTGACGAGACCCAGCTGGCGGAAGGCGATCGCCGGCTCGGCGGAAAATTGGTCGATGTACCGGTTCTCGGCGAACTGCTGGACGCGCAGGGCCTGAGCTACGCCGTCATCAGCGCCGGCACACCCGGCGGCACTCGCATGCTCAACCACAAAGCGGAAAGCCTCGGCGGGTTCCGGCTTTCGCTCCACCGGCCCGATGCGACACAACCGGAGGGCGCGATCGACAGGGTGATCGAGCGCTGCGGCGCGATACCCCAGCATGCTGTTCCCTCGCTCGACTGGCTGCGTTATGCCACGGATGTCTATCTCAACTACATCGAGCCGGAAATTGCACCGGATGTAATGGTGCTTTGGTATTGCGAACCGGATAACAGCTACCACCATATTGGGCTTGGGACACCGGAGAACCTGGAGGCGCTCCGTGAAGTCGACCGCCAGCTCGGCCGCATCCTCAC
>CAXGSZ010000615.1:0-1592 GCA_964012455.1 uncultured Alphaproteobacteria bacterium | reverse complement strand
ACCGATGGTCCTTGTCGTTGCCGTGGCGATGGTGGATCCCGATGGCCGGGTCCTCATGGCAAAGCGGCCGGATGGCAAGAAATTGGCGGGTCTCTGGGAATTCCCGGGCGGTAAGGTTGCTGACGGTGAGTCGCTGGAGGCCGCGCTGATCCGTGAATTGCGAGAAGAACTCGGTGTTGATACGCGGACGTCCTGTTTGGCGCCGTTTACCTTCTCAAGCCATGAGTATGAAGATTTCCGCCTTTTGATGCCCCTCTATGTCTGCCGCATCTGGCAGGGTCGTCCCGTTGCCCAAGAGGGTCAGGAACTCGCCTGGGTGCGTCCCCAGAAAATGCGCAGTTATCCCATGCCGCCTGCGGATGAACCTCTCGTCGCGATGTTGTGTGACCTGCTTTAGATTTTGGGTCTACTCATCCATGAACGGCATACCCTCCTGAGTGTACAAAGGATCGTTGGCGACCCGCGCCAGGAGCCTATTATAGGCGACCGAGAGCGCCGTGATACCTGCGGCGAGTACGGCGTAAGCCAAAGCATTCCTAGCCAGGCCGACAATCAGGTCGATCGTCGCGCTGCCTTGCGGGATCGCATGCGTTAGCATCCCAAGGATAAGTAAAACGACTGTGGGCCCAATCTCCGCGCCGAAAATGATCACCATAAGTCGCCAGCTGTTGCCACGCCCTAGGCGGATTGCTTCGAGTAAAGAAAATGGCGCATCGCTCGCAATGACGGGTAACCATAATGATAGACGCAGATAAACGATAAAGAACATCACACTGGCCGCGAGTATGACGACCGATGATAGCGTTGCGACATCTACTGGTGGTGACACTTCTGAAGCGGCGGCGAAGTTTATGACAACACCGAAGATTGTCAGCAAAACGATCGGTACGGAAACGATCGCGACCGCTATCAGCCAGATCAGTATGGACCAGAACAGGAAGCGCGTCTTGCGCAGGTCCCAGCGCAGGGCCGACCATACCGTTGTCGCTTCTCCCCGCACGAGGTACCGGCGGTGCCACGCGACGGCGAACATGGTGTAGAGCAGCATGCTCGGCAAATAGAGGATGAAGACGTCCCTAAGTCTCGGTGGACGGGGACCATCGCTGGATGCCGGTTCAATGGCGCCGAACAGATCGATTGCTGCAACACCATAGACCGTCAATCCGACGATTGGGATCGCTGCAATCAATACGAGGTCACGTTGGGTCGACCACAGGAAGCCGTAAATGTCCTTCAATGTTACGAATATCGGCAGTCGGAATTCGTCGGAAGTGAGGAAGTTGGCCATGTAGCATTTCTATCGGAATTGCGGGCCAAGGCCAATGGCGAAGCCCACGACAGGATGATGTGGTCGCCTTCGACGTTCGTCGGTTGTGCCGTGGGTTAGCTGTCGTCTGGCAGCGCCGCGCCTAGTGCTTCCGCGAGCCTCGCCGTCGCGGAACCGGGGCGCAGAGCTTTCGGCTGACTCTCGTGCGGTGCCCAGCCGTGCAAATAGACAATTTGAAAGGTCGCGCGGATACGTCCGTCTTCGGCCGGATAGCGTTCCGCATGGAGCTGCGACGCATGCAGGAACACTTGCCGCCCGGTTTGAA
>CAXGSZ010000614.1:0-1592 GCA_964012455.1 uncultured Alphaproteobacteria bacterium | reverse complement strand
GACCAGGAATCTGGCGAGCCGGTAATGACGAACGATGAGGTAGCGCTGATCGCGCGGCGGATCTGACCTTGGCGCAACGTTCCTAAGGCTATCCGAAGTGGCGCCGAAATCTACTCGGCGGCTTCGGCAGGCGCGGTTCGGTATTTCTCGCGGCGCGGGTTCCATTCCGCGGCACCGACCTTGGCGAAGGCTTGTGCGGGGCTGAGGTCGGCGAGCGGCACCGGGTGCCGGCCTTCTTCCTTCATGGCCGCCAGGGCCTGTTCGCACGCGCCGATTGCCTGAATCAGCAGCAGCCCTGGTACGATCGCAATCGCGTAGCCAAACCCTGTCGCCTGTTCAAACGTAACTTCCGGTGTCTTGCCGCCGCGCACGACGTTCAGCAAGCACGGTCCCCCAATCTCACGAGGTGCGGCGCTTACTTCGTCGATTGTTTGGGGAGCTTCCAGGAAGGCAACGTCGGCGCCGGCCTGCAATGCCGCCCGGCATCGGCGGGCCGCTTCTTCGAAGCCGAGGGACGCACGCGCGTCTGTCCGTGCAATTATAATAAAATCGTCGCTCCGCCGTGCATCGGCCGCCGCTCTGATCTTTGCTAGATAGTCTTCGAGGGAGACCAGCTCCTTGTCTTCGAGATGACCGCATTTTTTTGGGAATACTTGATCCTCGATATGGACTCCCGCGACACCGGCTTTTTCAAAGGTCTGGATCGTTCGATAGACGTTCAACTCATTGCCATAGCCATTGTCCGCATCCGAGATCACCGGAAGGTCGACCGTATCTACGATTCGGCCCGCGTTCTCAACCATCTCGCTCATTGTCAACAATCCGTAATCGGGATAGCCGAATCCGGAGGACGTTCCGCCGCCGGTCATATACACACTGGCAAAGCCAGCCTGCGCGATTAGGCGCGCGGTCAATCCATCATGGGCGCCCGGTGCAATAACGCATTCCCCCTCGCTCATAAGCTCTCGCAGTTGGCGTCCCCTGTTCATCGTATACGTCCTCCCAAGTTTGCCGCCGCGCTCAATGTACGGCTGGCGGTATAATGTGATTTGTCGGGTCCAGCCTCACCAGCATGCGTTTCACGAGCCGGTTCTCCTCATTTGGAAATGCGTCGCGGGCGTGCAGCACCACAGCGTTGTCCCAGAGGACAAGGTCCCCGGGTCGCCATTCGTGCTCGTAGACGTTCGCGGGTCGCACCACATGGGCGAGCAACCGGTCGAGCAGATCCAGAGCCTCGTCTTTCGGCATACCGTCAATCCCGGTCACGGTACCCGGATCGACGTACAAGGCCTTGCGTCCGGTCGCCGGATTGACGTTCACGAGCGGATGTTTCACGTCCGGTGTCTCGCGCAGACGGCGCTTCCAATCGTGATTGTCGTCCGCTTTACGCGCGCTGGCGGAACGGGCAGCGTAGCTGAAAGTACCAACAGCACCGTCGACCACCTTGTGCAACTCGTCCGGCAGTGTCTCATACGCGTCATAAAGGCTGGCCCAACGTGTGGCACCGCCTTCCAACGGCAGTTCAACACCGTAGAGAAAGCAACCGGTCACCGGTTCAGCATAGTACGACTGGTCGGTATGCCACGTGAGTG
>CAXGSZ010000613.1:0-1605 GCA_964012455.1 uncultured Alphaproteobacteria bacterium | reverse complement strand
GTTTCAGCACGGATTTCAGTGATCGTCTGGCAATGAGTATACGTCTGGCACTGTATCAACCGGACATTCCGCAGAATGCGGGTGCGCTAATGCGTCTTGCTGCTTGTTGCCGGGTACCACTTGAAGTGATCGAGCCGTGCGGCTTCGTTTGGTCGGACCGCCATTTGCGCCGGGCCGGTATGGATTATGCCGATATGGCCACGGTAACTCGGCACGATTCGTGGGACGCTTTTCTACACGCGATGTCAGGTCGGATCGCTTTGCTGACGACGCGCGGCGACTGCACATATACGGACGCGAAGTTTGCCGACGGCGACGTTTTATTGCTTGGGCGAGAGAGTGTCGGTGTGCCCGACGCGGTACATGGCGTGGCTGATATGCGGTTGCGGGTGCCTCTTGCCGGAGGAACGCGGTCGCTAAATGTTGCCCTTGCGGGTGCGATGGTTTTGGGTGAAGCCTTGCGGCAGACCGATGGATTCCCAGGCGGAAGGACGAATACCGCATGAATGAGGCATACAAACAACGCGCGCGTGCGTGGTTCGAGGAATTGCGAGACCAGATTTGCGTCGCGTTTGAAGCGATTGAGGATGACTTAGTCGGCTCGTTTGCCGCGCGGCCGGCCGGCCGCTTCGAGCGAAAAACCTGGAAGCGGCCATCGGAAACACCGGACGGCGGCGGCGGTGGAGTTATAGCGGTCATGCGCGGGCGTGTTTTTGAAAAGGTCGGTGTCAATGTCTCAACCGTCTGGGGTGAGTTTTCCAAGGAGTTTAGGGATCAGATCCCAGGCGCTGATGAGGATCCGCGTTTCTGGGCCAGCGGTATTTCCCTCGTCGCGCATATGCAGTCGCCGCTTGTCCCGGCCGTCCATATGAACACACGGCATCTTCAGACCCAACGGATTTGGTTTGGTGGTGGCGCCGACCTCACGCCTATCTATCCGGATGAGACGGACACGGTGGATTTTCATGCTGCTCTTGAAGGCGCGTGCATCCCCTATGGAGAGGACTGTTACGCGGAATATAAGAAATGGTGTGATGAGTACTTCTACCTGCCGCATCGTGGGGAGCCACGCGGTGTTGGCGGCATTTTTTACGATTACCTCGATAAAGACTGGGAGCGCGACTTCGAATTCACGCGCGGTGTCGGCGAAGCGTTCCTTGAGGTCTATCCTCGAATTGTACGCCGCCACATGAATGAAAAATGGACTAACGCACAGCGAGAACATCAGCTTGTCCGCCGCGGGCGATATGTTGAGTTTAATCTGCTGCATGACAGGGGAACCAAATTTGGCTTGATGACGGGCGGCAATACAGAGGCCATACTGATGTCAATGCCGCCCGAAGCGCGCTGGCCATAGATGTAAATTAACGCAGGAGAGTGAAGAAAAATGTCGGGGATCAAGAATTTATTTGTGGGTCTTTGTCTCCTGACGGTGGTTGGAGGAACCGGTGCGCAGGCGCAAGACTTTCCAATCAGCGCCTTCTTCGGGTCTTTCAAGGGCGGCGGTGTCTCCGAGAATCGGGATAGCATCTATTTTGGTGTCACCGTTCGGGACTTCGATGTGCAGATAAAGCCTGAAGGCGAGGGATTTCGCGTTGATTGGGC
>CAXGSZ010000612.1:0-1613 GCA_964012455.1 uncultured Alphaproteobacteria bacterium | reverse complement strand
CGTATCCGGCAGAAAACGACAATCGACGACAAGACGGCGATAGAACAAATCGTTCGCAATCAACGCCCGTTCACGTTGTTCCGTGTTAAGTGCAAGCTGCGGCCCGCATGCCAGTGCGGCAGCATACGCCGAAGCATCTTTCGGCTCTTCGCTAAAGCCATTTCCCGCAAAGAAGCTGCGTCCTCCCAAGACAACAGGCACACCGCAACCGGCGAACTCTAGCCCGGCCTTGCCGTTGACGGTGATCAAGAACCGGGTCATATCCGCGAGGCTCGCTGTATTCAAACCTTCGGGCACCACGTGAATATGCTCAAATCGCGACGCGGAATCAGTTGCGAGCTCCGCAGGCCCAGTGTCATCGGTGTAATGCGCAAGATTAGGATGCAGCTTGATCAGCCAGTCAATCTCGCGAAGCTCGAAAGCGATTTCTAATGTCTTTAGGTACCAATCGTAAAAATCGTCAAAGAGCAATCCCGGAGAAAAGTGATTGGCATCCGGGAAGGCATGCAACATGAGCAGTCCTTTAGGCCGCTCCGGGTCGAGCCCCATGGAACGCGATAACTCGTCCGCGGACAGCCGTCGTAGTTCGGGCGAATATCCTTCCTCGTTCAGATACTCGAACTCGTTTCCCTCACCCCCCATTCGGCGCACCAGGGTTTGCTCGCCAAGTCGCACAGCATCGCGCCCCTCGTTCGCCTGTACGCCGTCCACAAGGGCTGGCTCAACGCGGGTCATCACGTCCGTTACCGCCTCAATGCCGCGCCGGCGTTGCACGCGCATACCCTTGCCGCCATAGCGTGCGAGTATCTCCGCGCCGCGCGCTGCCGCGACCCGCGCCAACATGCCAAACCGCAGGTAAACAAGGTGCCCCAATACGACGGCACCGACATCCTCATCCGACAGTAATCGGTCGTACAGCGCGTAGTAATTGATCGCCATTGCGGTATACGCGCGCAGATCGTCGTCGACATCGCTGAGCGTGACCTGATGCGTCTCCCGCAAGTAGGTGTCATACAGTAAATCTCCGACCGGCAGGCCGTTGATATTGACGCCCAGTACGCGCCGACGGAGTGCGTGCCCGGATTGACCGTCGAACTGGGTCAGAATCTGCGCCGCTTCGGGACGCGCCTCCCTAGCCACCTCATCGCGGACGAAAGTAAACTGCTCGATACCAAAACTGCGCGCGAGCAAGATGATTTTCTTGTCTTCTTTACTTGAGACTAGCGCCCAAGGCTTCAAACCCCGCGTCAGTTCGAGGTATTTCGCGAGGACAAGATTACCGAGGTAGTAGACCGGATGATCGACTAGCAGGTCGACGATCACACGCCGCGGCTTTCCTTCGCCACCACCGCCCGAAAAACGACGCCAATATCGGACACCCCAGGATATCGCCTGCTCAAAGGCGTTCGGGTCATCAGGCAAACTCTTTGCGGACAATCCGGAATGCTCCCGGGATCGGTATACTGACGTTATAGTGCCAGCCATACAGGCCGCACGCAATTAACAGCCGGTTTCCCATATCACCCCGCGACATAGCTTCCTGCCGGTACCGGAAACCAATATGGATCGATGGAATGGGCAAATTTCTCGACGGTAAGGCGGCCGTGATCACA
>CAXGSZ010000611.1:0-1614 GCA_964012455.1 uncultured Alphaproteobacteria bacterium | reverse complement strand
ATCCGGAAGATTATGGAGCGGAAGGAGCCGCTTCGGCATCAAGGTTTCCATTATCAGATCCCAATTACTGGCGACGGCACAACCGGTCTCGGCAAGCCGCTGAAAAGCGTGCTGCACGGTGATCCCAATCTGACGATCGTCTCTGCAGCGATTTCCCCGTCCGGCGTGAAGGCCGCGGCTGAGATAGTCGATGGTTTTATCCCGATTTATATGGACCCGGACCGGTTCGACATCTTCGAGCCGGACATCAACGCCGGCCTCGAGAAAGCAGGCGGCGGGAAGAGCCTCTCCGACTTTATGGTGCTTGCCTATTGTCAGGTCCGAATGAACGACGACCTGGAAGAGGCCCGCCAGCCGGTACGAGAGAATTTGGCCTTCTACATCGGCGGAATGGGTGCGCGCGACAAGAACTTCTATAATGATTTTGCCAAGCGGATCGGATATGTCGACGCCGCTGTGGAAATCCAGGACCACTTCCTTGCCGGACGCCGTAAGGAAGCGGTTGATGCGGTACCTGACGAACTCGTCGACCGGACCGCGCTGGTTGGCCCGAAGGAACGGATCATCGAACGTTTGCAGGACTGGAATAAAGCGGCGAGGCAAGGACATGTGCATACTCTGGTGAGCCGTGGGGCCAGCGTCGAGGCACTCCGTGTCCTCGCCGAGAACGCGCTCTAGAGGTCCGGCATGGCGAAGAACTATTTCGACCTAAACGGTAAGATTGCTGTCATCACCGGCGGAAGCCGCGGGTTGGGCCGGGAGATGGTCCTCGCCTTTGCAGATGCGGGCGCCGATGTGGTCATCACCAGCCGGAAGATCGATTCCTGTGAAGTCTTGGCAAGGGAAGTCGAAGAGACGACAGGCGGTACCGCGCTGCCGATCGCCTGTCACGTCGGCTATTGGGAGCAATGCGACGCGCTGATCGAGACCGTTTACGATCGTTTCGGCCGGGTCGATATCTTGGTCAACAATGCCGGTTTGTCGCCGCTCTATCCATCGATTGCCGAGATTAGTGAGGAGCTTTATGACAAGGTTTTCGACATCAACGTGAAGGGACCGTTTCGCCTGGCAACACAGGTGGCGACGCGGATGATGGAAGGCGACGGTGGATCGATAATCAACATCTCCAGCACCGGGTCGCTTCAACCGACCCGGCGTGCCGCGACATATGGCATGGCGAAGTCAGCCCTCAATCAGATGACCGTGAATCTCGCCTACGAGTATGGCCCCAAGGTCCGGGTTAACTGCATTGCGCCAGGACCCTTCGCCACCGATATCTCGAAAGCCTGGCCGGATACGCCGGAGTTTAATGCGCGTTGGGATCGCATGGCGATGAAGCGTGTTGGCCAGCCTGACGAAATAGTCGGAGCGGCACTCTATTTCGCGAGCGATGCGTCGAGCTATACGACCGGTGCCTTGCTGCGGGTGTGTGGCGGCTCGGATCCGATCATCTAAGGCAGACGACAAATGTCTAACAGCGTCCTTAAAGCGATGAAGATCCAGTCACGGGTGGGTATTCCAATCGTCCGGCAATTGGAGAAGGAGATCGGGAAGAAGCGAGCCCATGCCATCGTCGGAAAGGCGATTGCCGGCGCCTACGTCGATTACCGCAAG
>CAXGSZ010000610.1:0-1620 GCA_964012455.1 uncultured Alphaproteobacteria bacterium | reverse complement strand
CGACCCTACGACGCTGAACGGGCGCCTTCTGGATGCGGTCCGCACGGTAGCGGAATGCCCTCTCTCCTTGCAGCAGCGCTGCGCCGCCAGCGGTTGTCTTTAATCCACCGTAACCCGAAATATCGATCTCAAGTAGGCCCGCCGCCACCATCTGACGCCCAATCCCCTGCCATTCTTTTTGTCCGCGGGCAGCTCCGGCACCATACACGTCGAGCGCATCATGGCCCAATTGATCGATTTTCTCGTTTGTACGTCCGCGCAGAACTGCGACAACATGTGCGACGCCAAAACGGTTTCCTGTGCCCCGCACCGCGGTCAGCACCATTTGCGCCTCTTCCGTGCCGTCCGTGGTCTCAACCGGATCGAGGCAGACGTCGCAGTTGCCACAAGGTTCGTCCAGAATTTCACCGAAGTATCTCAGCAACATTTGGCGCCGGCACTCCGGCGCTTCGCAATAAGCGATCAGTGAATCCAGGCGCTTGTGTTCGCGCCGCTTGTGGTCATCCGAAGTCTCCGCCTCTTCGATGAAGATGCGCCGCATCCGAATATCGTCGAGCCCATAGAACAACATTGTCTCGGCCGGCGTCCCATCACGGCCGGCGCGGCCAATCTCTTGATAATACGCCTCCGGGCCCGCCGGAAGGTCCGTATGGGCAACGAATCGAATGTCCGGTTTGTCGATGCCCATCCCGAAAGCAATGGTGGCGACCATGACGATGCCGGGCTCGGTCATAAACCGGTTCTGGATCGCCGATTTTTCGGTACTGTCCATCCTGGCATGAAAGGCGAGCGCTTTGTGACCCTTCTCGCGCAGGAACGTCGCCACGTCTTCCGTCTTTCGTCGTGAAAGGCAGTAAATTATTCCCGCCTGACCGCGGCGTTGGTCAACGAAATCAGTGATCTGCCGCTTCCAACTGGCTTTCAATGTCACACCGAGGGACAGGTTCGGACGATCGAAACCCGTTACGACGCGCACCACATCACCCGCAAAAATCTTGTCCTCGATATCATCGCGCGTCGCCTTGTCGGCCGTGGCAGTCAGGCCAATGACGGGTGTGCCGAGGAACCGTTCGCGCAAGTCTGCCAACATGGCATATTCCGGCCGAAAGGCGGGTCCCCACTGTGAAATGCAGTGTGCCTCATCAATGGCAAAAAGCGAGATATCCAGTTTCGCGAGCGCGGACAACATGCGCTCCGTCATTAGTCTTTCCGGCGACAGATAGAGCAAGTGCACCGCTCCGTCGCGGACCGCGTACCACGTGCGTACATTTTCATCGCGTGAAAGGTCGGAGTTGATCGTTGCCGCGGCAATCCCATTAAGCCTAAGGGCCGCCACCTGATCGCGCATAAGGGCAACGAGTGGCGACACCACGACCGTCAATCCGCCGCGAATGATCGCCGGCAATTGATAGCAGAGCGATTTACCGGCACCCGTCGGCATCACGGCCAGCACATTTCTGCCGTCGAGCACCGCTTCGATGGCCTCGCGCTGACCAGCGCGTAGTTCGGAAAATCCGAACACATCATGCAGCGCCGACCCAAGATCGGTGGCAGAGTTGGCAAACAGGTCGGATTCAGGTGGAGTCATGGGCGCGAGTTGACCATACGGGATTCGAGCGC
>CAXGSZ010000609.1:0-1625 GCA_964012455.1 uncultured Alphaproteobacteria bacterium | reverse complement strand
AGTGGAAACCCCTGGTTGAGGCGCTGAGAGGCGCTTTCAAGGGAGGGGTCGAATCGCCGGCCAAGCATCAGCATTTCGTGGAGGTACCGGGCGAACCTGAAGGCAAGATCATGATGATGCCTGCCTGGCGTTCGGGTGAGTATGTCTGCGTTAAGCTCGTCAACATGTTCCCGGGGAATGCCGAACGGGGAATGCCGGCGGTGAGTGGCATCGTCATTCTCTTCGACGGCCGAACGGGCCAGCTTCTCGCGCAGATTGACGGCGGCGAGGTGACGGCCCGTCGCACTGCGGCAGCCTCGGCTCTGGCCGCGGACTATCTGGCGCGCAGCGATGCAAAAACACATCTTGTCGTCGGTACCGGTCGCGTCGCTTGGAATCTGATTTTTGCGCATCGGGCGGTCCGAGCGATCGACACCACCTATATCTGGGGACGCAACTACGACAAGGCGCAACGCTTCGCCGCGAGGGCCCGTGACCATGGCATATCGGCGGAAGCTGTCGAAACCGCCGAGCCTGCCGCGCGCGAGGCCGAAGTAATCTCTTGTGCGACATTCTCTCCGGATCCGGTGGTCAAAGGGGAATGGTTGGCGGCGGGCGCGCACTTGGACCTCGTGGGCGGCTACCGCCCTGAAGTGCGAGAAACCGACGATGAAGCTATCCGTCGGGCCCGCGTATATTGCGACACCGTTACTGGAGCGCCCAAAGCGGCCGGAGATCTGACGCAGCCGATTGCGGACGGCGTTCTGGATCCAGACGTTCTTATCGATCTCTACACGCTGGTACAGGGGCGCGACGGTGGGCGCACGTCTGACGACGAGATAACACTTTTCAAATCAGTTGGCGCGTCGCTTGAGGACTTTGCCGCTGCGGCATTGGTCTATGAGCAGGTGAGGAAAGAGCGTTCCTAGGAATCGTAAGACACGATTGCCGAAACCGGAATGTCGAGCCGTTCGAGCTTCGACCTCCCTGCGAGAAATGACAGTTCGATGACAAAGCTCATTCCGGCGACTACACCGCTCGCATTCCGCACCAATTCCGCGGCTGCCGCAGCCGTACCGCCTGTTGCCAGGAGATCATCCATTATCACGACCCTTTGGCCGGGAGCGATCGCGTCCGATTGAATTTCGATCGTATCGGTCCCGTATTCGAGGTCATAGGTATGGGCGATCGTCGCCCCGGGCAGTTTCCCCTTTTTGCGGATCATCGCGAATCCGCATCCCAGTTCCAGCGCCATGGGCGCTGTCGTGAGGAAACCTCGTGACTCAATTCCGAGCAGGAGGTCGGGTTCCAACGGTTTCACATGCGCTTCCAATTGAGAGACGCAGTGCCGCCATGCCCGTGGGTGCGCCAGAATGGTTGAAATGTCGTAGAAAAGAATGCCTGGTTTCGGGAAATCGGGAATGCTGCGGATGTGGTTCTTCAAATCCATCGTCTACGCCTCTTCAGGTGAACGCGCGGCATGGCGGGACACAACAATCTAGACGGTGCGATTTCCCCGTGCAATCTGCGAGGCGCTTTCGGGACCCTTACCGCCGGGCAATTTTCATTACAAGACCGCGCGCTTATTTACAGCTGTGCGCGGTTTGGAGAGTTGACGTGGTGGATGAGCGCGACTGTTGGCTGAA
>CAXGSZ010000608.1:0-1634 GCA_964012455.1 uncultured Alphaproteobacteria bacterium | reverse complement strand
GTTTTCACGATGCAGGGCGAAGCATTCACAAGCGATCTCTCACGCACGTATATCAATCAGGCACAAAGCTTTCCGGAAGTTCCGCGTCTAAGTGCATTGCAGACGGAAGCACTCGACATGATCAACACGCTAGCGGAAGAGCTTTGTTTCGAGCACGAGATGGAACCCGGCGATATACAAATGCTGAACAATCACGTGACCTATCACGGGCGCACGGAATACAGGGATGACGCCACGAATGGACAGGACCGATTCCTGCTGCGCCTCTGGCTAATGACGCCCGAAAGCCGGCGTTTGCCCAAAGATCAGGCCTCGCTTTGGAGTTCGGCTGAATTGACACAAACAAAACTGTCGGAAATCCGTCCGACGCAATAAACGACCGCGAAATTGGGAGAAATAGACATGACAGCGTTAGCGATCCTTGTGAAATTCACTATCCCAGAAGGTTCGATGGACACTTTCATGGAAGCGGCACATCACGACGCCAAGCATTCCATCTCGTGCCTGACGACAAACCGAACACAGTGTATTTTTTTGAGGTTTCCGATGATCAAGCGGCTTTCGATTCACATCGCACACAGCCGCATTATACGGTCTACTACAAGGTTGCCGAGAAGATTGGCGTCTCCCGGGAACGCGTCCACCTTACTCTGCTGAACCCCTGAATCGTCCGAGGACCACATGACTACCTTTGACTACATCATCGTCGGCGGCGGTTCCGCCGGTAGCGTTCAAGCCAATCGGCTGTCGTCCCAAAGCTCGAAGCAGGTCCTGCTACTCGAAGCCGGTATCGATACCCCGCACAATCAGGTGCCGGAGGAAATTCTCGATAGCTATCCGGGCAAGGTCTACTTTAATCCGAAATTCATTTGGAACGGCCTTCGTGTTCATATCGGCCCTCAGTCGCACAACGACCCAAACGCCCGCCCGACCTCGAAGCAGTATGAACAGGCGCGTGTCATGGGCGGTGGCTCCAGTATCAATGGCCAGCTCGCGAACCGCGGCGCACCAACGGATTACGACGAGTGGGGAGAGCTCGGCGCCGAAGGATGGTCTTGGGATGCCTGCCTCCCCTATTTCAAGAAGGTCGAGCGCGATCTCGACTTCGACGACGAATGGCACGGACGGGAAGGCCGTATCCCGGTAAGGCGAATTTTCTCAGATCAGTGGCCGAGCTATGTGCACGGGATCGCCAAGGCGCTCGAAGCGCAAGGCGTCGACTATCTCAAGGATCAAAACGGCGCCTTCCGCGATGGCTATTTCCCAGTGACCATGTCGAACCTCTATGACCGCCGCGTCTCGGCGGCCATCGGTTATCTTGATCCGGCAACACGCCAACGCAAAAACCTGCGTATCGAAGCCGAGACCCAGGTCAAGGAGATCCTGTTCGAAGGAACCAAGGCAGTCGGCGTGGTCGCGGTAAAGTGCGGCCAGGAACACACCTTCAAGGCGAACGAGGTGATCCTCTGCAGCGGGGCGATCCATTCCCCTGCGATGCTGCTGCGAGCCGGCATCGGTCCCGTCGGACATCTCCACGACATGGGAATTGACGTCCGCGTCGAGCGGGCCGGGGTCGGCCAGAACCTGATGGAACATGCCGCCGCCGCGATGTCCGCCTGGATGCAGCCGGATGC
>CAXGSZ010000607.1:0-1643 GCA_964012455.1 uncultured Alphaproteobacteria bacterium | reverse complement strand
TATCAGCTCGTTTGCGATGGCTGCGGCGCGTTCGGCATGGCCCCGCCCCTGATGATGAACGAAGAACCCGATTGGTCCGCACATTCTCATATCGCAACCTCTGCTAATTGGCGTGCCCGCATCCGCTGGGCGCGATGATGTGCCAACAGGCCTTCCAATGCGCCGGAGGCGTGGTTTCGGCGGGAAACATAAACATTTGGGCGATTGGCAAGCTCTGCGACTTCGGCAGCATGATTGCCAACAAGGATAGCATTCTCGCAAGCGCCCAGCATGTCGCTGTCATTGCCGCTATCCCCCGCTGCAAAAACATTGCCGACAGGCATGTCAAACAGGTTTGCAACGTGGTGCATGGCAGCTGCCTTACCGGCCTTGATGGGTAGGACATCCAGCAAGCGCTCGTGGCTGAATACGACCCGCGCGCCTATCCCTTCATCGTGAAGTCTCTGCTCAACTGCGGTAGCCACCTGGCAGGAAGCGGCGATATAGCTGCGTTTGAACGCCCTTTGCTCGCAAGCCGATTGCGGAGTCAGACCCGGAAAATCACGGAGGACATTGTCGATCTTCTGAGGCGCCCACCCATCGGCAATTTTCCGGGCGTAGGCGTCATCGAGAACCAGTTCCCCGTCCCGCTCGATATAAATTTCGCTGCCGACGGAGGTAATCCACGCAAGCGGAGAAGGAAGTCCCCAATCGCGAACCAAGCGCCGCGCTTCGACGAAAGACCGACCGGTCGCAACGACGAGAGCGAACCCGTTTTCATGTGAGAGAAAGCGCTTAAATCGGGCAACGCCACTTCGGCATCCGGTGAGCGTGTTGTCCAAATCGCTCACAAGAAGATGGGATGGATTCGAAGTCCCTTTTTTATCTTTTCCGACAACTTCAGATGCTATGTGCGCGAAACCCTCGGCATAGGTGGTCCAATTCATCGCTTCGCTGTTGTTGCGGCCGTTGCTGGAGCATTGATCCCAAAAATCATCATCTTCGATCAATCTTTCTATCGCGGACTTTATGGCCTGCGTGTCGCACGGATCGACCAACAGTCCATGCTGAAGATCGCCGACGATATCCTGCGGTCCTCCGATCATCGTCGCCACGACGGGAAGCCCGTGTGCAGCCGCCTCGGCCAGAGTGAGCCCGTATGGTTCCATCAAAGCCGGATTGACAAATACCCCTCGCGTTTGGGTTGCGAGTGAATAGAGAGCCTGAACTTGCTGGCGATCATGCGATTTTGGATAAGCCACCGAACCATAGAGATCGTGACGATCAATCGCTTCGATAAGGCCGCGCATCACTTCGCGTTGTTCCTGCTCGCCGGTATCGAGGCCTTCGCGCAGACCTGCGATCAACACGAGATTGCACCGCGCACGCAGAGAACTGGAAGCAGCAAATGCTTCTACCAGCCGGAGGAGATTTTTCTTCTGAACCGGCCGAGCAATAGCAAGAACCATTGGCTTCGTCGGATCGCGCAGGAACGGTTCGAGTAAGCCAAGTGCCGAGGCCTCGCCATCATCGCTGAAATGCCGGTCGATCCCGGGAATGAGACGATGGATTTTTCCGACCTTGGATGATGGATAGGCAAGTAGCTGACGTTCACATTCATCGCGCGAGGACCCGATAATCGCGCGAGCACCAGCGATGGCACG
>CAXGSZ010000606.1:0-1659 GCA_964012455.1 uncultured Alphaproteobacteria bacterium | reverse complement strand
CACCGTCCCGCGCCCGACCTCGGACAGCACAACGACGAATTTTTCGGCGAGGACTAACAACACTATACATACAAACTGTCATTCCCGCCGGCTGAGCGTTTTAGCTGGTAGCGCTTAAATCCGTGGCGAGCAGCACCCATGCGTATGACGCTCGACTTCCTTAGCGAAATCGTAGCCATGCAGTTTTCGTTTATGCAGAACGCTTAGCGAGAAGACCTTGAACAAACTCATACGAATGGTGCCGTTTTAATACTCGGTGCTCAGCAGATCCGGCACATCGGTTTTTTTACTCATGACGGGGAGATAAGCATCGAGGGTCGAGGTATCATAAGCTCAACGGCAATTTGAATTGCATCTGAAAGTTTCAGCAGAACTTACAGCAACATTAGAGGAGCCTTTCCGCCCGGATTTTGATTCCCGCTTCTTCGCGATCCCAGGTGTCAGGTGTAATTCCGGACTCGCGCAGTGGGCCCTTTTGGATCTTGGTCGTTGGCGTCTTTGGGAGTTCATCCATGATACGGATGTAACGCGGAATCATGAAATGTGCCATGCGGGGCTGTAGGAACTCAAGCAGAGCTAAGGGGTCAACGGTTTGTCCCGATTTCGCCGCGAGCACGATCATCACTTCGTCTTCTCCGTATTCGCTCGGCACGGCGATAGCGGCACATTCCTGGACCGCGTCGTATTCCATGACCTGGCTCTCGACCTCGATCGAGGAGATGTTTTCCCCGCGCCGGCGGATCGCGTCCTTGATACGGTCGACATAGAAGAAGTCGCCGTCTTTGGTCATTAGGAAGGCGTCGCCGGTGTGGAACCAGCCGTTTCGCCATGCCTCGACGGTGGCCTCATGATCCTTGTAGTAGCCGTGGTTCATCGCCCAAGGCAAGTCGGTGCGCACAACAAGTTGGCCGGTCGTTCCCGGCGCCACTTCGATATCGTTATTGTCAACGACGCGCAGTGAGACGCCATCTCGCGGCCGTCCGCAATATCCGGGTTCGGTCGGGTTCGGCGGTGAAAAGATCGGGCAGGACAGTTCAGTCATGTTGAATATCGTATGGACCGTAACGCCAAAGCGTTCGCGGAGAAGCGTCGCTTCCTCATTGAAGGGGACCACCATAAAGGTGTGCATCGGATGGTCCTTGTCTTCGGGCCGTGGTGCGGCTTTCAACAGGAAGGCAGCCATGACGCCCAGCAGGAAGACGATGGTGCTCTGGGTGCGGTGGACGGTCGGCCAGAAGTCGTCCGTCCGAAAACCGCTTGTCATCGCAATCGAGCCACCCCGGCACAGCATCGAATAAAGAATGAAGCAACCGCCGATATGGAACATCGGCATATTGATGAGATAGCGGTCGTCGTCCGAGACACAGGTCCAGACGTTCCGGTTCATGCCCTCGTAGTTGTGGAGGTAGGAGGAAAGCACGCCTTTCGACGGGCCTGTCGTTCCGGACGTGTAAATGATCGCCTGTGTGTCCCAAGGCTCGATCGGTCGAGACAGGTCGCGCAGGTCTGCGGCCTTCTCCAACAACGCCGTGTAGGTCAGGGTCTCCAATCGCTTTATCGGCATTGCCGTATCGCCGACGCTGACGACCGTCTCAAGGCGGGCCGTATCCACCTCGGCCAACCGCTCCGCAAGATCCGGATGCACGATGGCGAGGCGGG
>CAXGSZ010000605.1:0-1663 GCA_964012455.1 uncultured Alphaproteobacteria bacterium | reverse complement strand
ATGACGGCAACGCCCATACCACGAACGCTATTACTGACATCATACGGCGATTTGGAAACGTCGCAGTTGCGCGAAAAACCGACAGGCCGCAAACCAATTAATACCCGAACCGTCCCACTGTACCGACTTAGCGAGGTTGTCGACGGCCTCGAGCGGCGCCTCGCAATTGGAGCAAAAGCGTATTGGGTGTGCCCACTCGTTGAAGAATCCGAGTCCATCGATCTCGGAGCGGCGGAAGAACGCTATGCCCAGTTGAAGGCAAGGTTTGGCAATCGCGTGGAGGTCGTTCACGGCCGGATGAAGGGCAGCGAGAAAGACGCGGCGATGAGCCGCTTCGCGGATGGCAACGCGCAGGTCCTTGTTGCGACTACCGTGATCGAAGTTGGCGTTGATGTTCCTGATGCGACGGTCATGATCATCGAACATGCCGAGCGCTTCGGACTAGCGCAATTGCATCAGCTCCGCGGTCGGGTCGGTCGCGGCGGCGCTGAATCCGTTTGTTTGTTGCTTTATGGATCCCCCCTCGGGGAAACAGCGAAGGCCCGCCTGAAAATCATGAGAGAGACCGAGGACGGCTTCAGAATCGCCGAAGAAGACTTGCGCCTTCGCGGAGGCGGCGAAATTCTGGGAACCCGCCAGAGCGGGCTCCCCACGTTTTGTCTGGCGGACCTCGCGGCGCATGGTGAATTGCTGGCGGCCGCCAAGGACGACGCAAAACTTATCCTAAACCGCGATCCCAACCTTGAGGGAGATCGCGGTAAGACGCTGCGGGTACTGCTATATCTGTTTGAACGGGATGCGGCAGTCTTTAACCTGCGTTCGGGCTAGCCTTCTTTCGTCTCGGCTTGGAGCTCGGCCAACAGGCTATCCCCACGCGGTTTTGCCGCCGGATCATAAGGCGGTGTCACCATCCCGACCGATATTACCATTTTGACTGCATCCTCAACCGACATGTCGAGGGGTTTCAGTTCCTTGACAGGCACATAGAGCAGAAATCCGGACGTCGGGTTGGGCGTCGTCGGCACATAGACGTTCACGACGTCGTCCTGTGTCTTTGCCTGAACTTCGCCTGTTGTCCTTCCGGTAATGAACGCAATCGTCCAAGCATCGCGCCGCGGATACTCGACGAGCACAGCCTCTCGAAAGGCTTCAGATTGGTCGCGAAAGACCGTCTCAAGGATTTGTTTCGAGGCACTGTAGATCGACCGGACAACTGGCATCCGGGCGACAATATTTTCACCCGTGCGAACAATGAAACGCCCGAGAAAGCCCGCCGTCAGCGCGCCGATCAAGGTAATCACAATCGCCAGGACCACGACACCTACACCTGGCACGCTAAGCGTTATGCCAAAATAGTCCTGGATGTAGGTGTTCGGATTCCAGTGGACTGGAATTAACGGAACGACATGGCTATCAACGAATTCGATGAACCAAAGCGCCAGAGCTATCGTGACGGCGACCGGTGTAGACACAAGAATTCCGGCAAAGAAATATGCCCGGATTCGCCCGAGTATACCGACCCTCAAGACCGCTTTGGCCCGGCGCCGCCGGGATCTGCCGACCACTTTTTTTTCTGTCATGTGATCGTCTTTACTGCGCACTTGGGTACATGTTTGGCCATATATAGGGATGCCGGCGTGATGTCACAAACCGGAAGTTCACT
>CAXGSZ010000604.1:0-1667 GCA_964012455.1 uncultured Alphaproteobacteria bacterium | reverse complement strand
GCGTAAAGCGGCCGGACGGCTCGGTTATACCGGGTCTGCTCGCGGCAGGAAGCTCCACCGGCGGAATCGAGGGTGGTGGCACAATTGGTTATGTCGGCGGCCTGATCAAAGCGGCGGTTACCGGCCTGATTGCGGGAGAAAGCGCCGGATAGCGCGCCTTCCAGCCATTATTGTGAATTCGAAAGGAAACTTGATATGTCAATGGACCTGATCATGGTGTTGCGTGGCCAATATGCTGCCGGAGAAGACATGGAGCAGCGGCTGCAGGACCTCACAGAGCAATCTCTCTTGGCTAAGAAACTAGGGTATTGGGGTGTCGCGGTGCCGAGTCATTTTAGCGGCGCTCCCTTACAGTATTTCCACCAGACATCGATGCTGGCCTATCTCGCGGCCCAGGTCCGCGATATCAAGCTGATCAGCGCCGTGAATCTGCTACCGTTGCACAAACCGATGGATATTGCCGAGCAATATGCAGCGATTGACGTCATGACCGGCGGAAATTTCATTTTCGGTACCGGAATTGGGTATCGCGACGTCGAATTCAAGGGACACGGCTCGCCAATGGCGGAGCGCGGACGCCGTTTCGAGGAAAATCTCGAGGCCGTCCGGCGCCTCTGGACGGAAGAGGCGGTGGACATGGTTGGCTCCCATTTCGAGCTCGACGGTGCCAATTGCCCCCTCAAACCGCTGCAGAAACCACACCCGCCGTTCTGGATCGGCGCCAACGCCGACGTGGCAATTCGACGGGCCGCAAGAGTGTCAGATGCATGGATTATCAACCCTCATAATAAAATCGAAACAATACTGAGGCAGATGAAAATCTACAAAAGAACGCTTGATGAATGCGGCAAACCAATGCCGAAAGACCTCCCCATGATGCGCGAAATCTTCGTTGCCCACACGCGGGAGGAAGCCATCCGTCTGGCACGGCCCTATCTCGAAGAGAAGTACAAGACGTATCACCAGTGGGGCCAGGACAAGGCCATGCCGAAAGGCGATGACGATCTCGGCATGGATTTCGACAAGTTACTGGATGACCGCTTTGTTTTCGGATCGGTCGACGAAGTTGCCGAACAAATCATCTCACTACAGAAACCAATTGGCTTCAATCTGCTTTTCTGCGGCATTCAGTGGGTCGGCATGCCCCACGAGCAGGTGACCGAACAAATGCATATTATGGCGGAAGACGTCCTGCCGAAGGTACGTCAGGGGATTTAAGCCCCGTTCTTCAGCCGCAACCTTTTCGGGTCGTAATCTGTCAGCGCGGGGTAAGCGCTCGGCTCCGTTTCCGGGATCGACAGCACGCGCGCGACATACTCTTCGATATTCGCGCGGCGGCGCTCATCGCTCGCCCCAGCAGGGCCCCAGCCAATAAAGGGTGGCAAAACATCGAAACCAACAAAGCGAAAGATTCTGTTATTGATCGGATGCAGATGCGCGTGGATGTCACCGACGAGGCCATTCTTGGTGAAGGCGCCCGGACCGCCGTCAGTTGTCAACGAAAGCATGGCCCGTTTGCCTATGAAATAGCCGTCGTCAAACCATCACCCACCACCGTAGATACGTTCCATGGCAAAAACCCGGTCGACCCATCCCTTGAGAATCGCGGGCAAGCCGAACCACCAGATTGGGAACTGGAAGATCAGCACGTCACACCAATCGGTTTT
>CAXGSZ010000603.1:0-1687 GCA_964012455.1 uncultured Alphaproteobacteria bacterium | reverse complement strand
CCGTCGTGGCCGCATACGGGCTAATCCTGCCGCTGCCGATCCTCGCGGCGCCGCGCCTTGGCTGCATCAACGTGCATGCCTCATTGCTGCCGCGTTGGCGAGGAGCCGCTCCCATCCAACGTGCGATCCTCGCCGGGGATGCGGAGACCGGCATCTCGATCATGATGATGGAAGAGGGGCTCGACACCGGACCCGTGTTAGGGATGGAGAGTATAGCGAATCCTCCTGAGACGACTGCGGGCGAGCTGCACGCCGCTCTTGCGGAACTCGGGGGACGGATGATCGTATCGTCTCTCGCGGAATATGCCGCGGGCGCGATCACGCTGCAGCCCCAGGTCGATGCCGAAGCGACCTATGCCAAGAAGATCGATAAGTCGGAAGCTCGCATCGATTGGTCGGAGGACTCGATGGCCGTGCAGCGTCGCATAAATGCCTTCGCGCCATGGCCGGGTGCGTGGTTCGAAGTTGCCGGTGAGCGGATCAAGGTGCTCGCTGCCGAACCTGTCAACGCCTCGGGTGCGAAGGGCGAGACGCTCGACGACGATCTGACCGTCGCCTGTGGCAACGGCGCGCTGCGCCTGACCCGGTTGCAGCGCGAGGGCAAGCGGCCGGTTGCCGCGCCCGATTTTCTCCGCGGCCGTCCGGTGCAACGTGGGACGAAATTCCAATGACCCGTTGGAAACTGATCGTCGAATATGATGGCGGACCCTTTGTCGGCTGGCAGCGCCAGGCGAATGGTTCCTCGGTTCAGGCGGCGCTGGAAACTGCCATCTATCGTTTCGCGCAAGAAGAGGTCGTTGTTCAGGGCGCTGGCCGAACCGATTCGGGTGTGCATGCGCTCGGGCAGGTCGCTCATATCGACCTTGCGAAGGACGCGGATGCGGACACCGTCCGGGACGCGCTTAACTTCCATCTCAAACCCAATCCGGTCACGGTGCTGTCGGCGACACCGGTCGATACCGAATTTCACGCACGCTTTTCTGCGACCCGCCGTGTCTATCTTTACCGTATCCTCGACCGTCGCCCGCCGCCCGCGGTCGACGCCGGACGGGTATGGCACGTGAATCACCGGCTCGATGCGGATGCGATGCATGCGGCGGCACAGGAGCTGGTGGGACAGCATGATTTCACCAGTTTCCGCGCCAAGGGTTGCCAGGCTGAATCACCGGTTAAAACGGTCGACCGTCTGGATGTGCGCCGCAGCGGGCCGGAAATCCATATTAATGCCGTGGCGCGGTCCTTCTTGCACCATCAGGTGCGTAATTTTGCTGGAACGCTCAAGCTCGCCGGCGAAGGAAAGTGGCGGTGCGATGATGTGGCTGAAGCCCTCGCCGCTTGTGACCGCGGGGCGGCGGGGCCAACCGCGCCCGCCGAGGGGCTCTATCTGGTTGAGGTCGCCTACGATCCTGATTGTTGAAGCAACGCCGTGTGGTGCGTGCCAACAACCACCTGATAGATTGATAGGTTGACCATCGCAGTACCCAGTGCCCGCCTCGTTTCGAGGTCCATCGCCTCCCTCAGGATATAGATATGGTAGAGCACGACGACCGTAATCACCGCTACCGTCGTCAAGCGCGCCGAGAAGCCTTCCGTGCCGAGGGTCAGGATCAACACGTATGCCGCAAGCCAGACGGACGCCTGGATCGTCATCGACCAATGGAAAGCGGTGAGTTAGTGGAAGTACCGT
>CAXGSZ010000602.1:0-1693 GCA_964012455.1 uncultured Alphaproteobacteria bacterium | reverse complement strand
CCCGCCGCATCGATGGCCCGCCCCATCACACCGTCGAGCGCATCAATCTCCCGCACAAGGTGCCCCTTGGCCAGACCGCCGATCGCGGGGTTGCAGGACATTTCGCCGATCGTTTCAACCTTGTGAGTGATGAGAAGCGTCTCGGCACCGAACCGTGCCGCCGCCGCGGCCGCTTCCGAGCCCGCATGCCCACCGCCGATCACAACAACGTCCCAGGAAGATCCAATTCCGCCAGTCATGTTCGAAATTTAGAGTGTCTTGAGCGACCCTTCAAGCCATCGCAGATCTTCTCCACGCCTCGCCAGGGCCAATGTTTCACGTGAAACATTATTTGCCGATGCAAAAGTCACGAAACACAATATCCAGAAGATCCTCGACATCCACCTGTCCGGTAATCCGCCCAAGCGCTCGCATCGCCAGGCGCAAATCCTCGGCCATAAGCTCTGGCAGGGGCGCCGCCAGCGAACGCTCCAAAGCCGCAAGACACTCAGAGACGGCCTCGCGGTGTCGGGACCGGGTTATAACCGGCGCCGGCCCAACGTCAAACCGCGCCTGTACCACAGCTGTAAGCGCCTTAACGAATGACCCAAGACCCGCACCCGTTCGAAGCGACATGTCGAATTGTCCGAGGTCTCCGGCCGGCACCTGCGGAGAAACGTCGACACGGTCCATCTTATTTAGTACAGTAAAGGAATCGCTCGTCGCGAAAGCTTCCTCCCCTCCAACGGGAGGGTCCTCTGCGTCAAAGACCATAACCCGGATATCCGCAAGCGCCGAACGCTCCCGCGCGCGACGAATTCCTTCCGCCTCGACGTCTTCCGATGCGTCACGCAGCCCCGCTGTGTCCGACAGCGTGACCGGAAAACCCCCGAGGTCCATTCGCACCTCGACGACATCGCGGGTCGTCCCCGCCGCCTCTGACACGATTGCGGCATCACGGCCCGCAAGCGCATTCAACAAACTCGATTTCCCGGCGTTTGGTGGACCAACGATGGCCACTTCAATACCCGTGCGCAGACGTTCTCCTACCGACGAATCATCAAGATGTCGTATAATATCGTCTTTCAACCACAATATATCTGGAGCAGTGCTCTCCAATAACGTTTCTGGCAAGTCCTCATCCGGAAAATCAATCGCCGCTTCAACATGCGCCAACCGGGTAATCAACCGCCGTCGCCAAGCCTCGTAGATTGCACCGAGCGCGCCCGCCGCTTGGCGCTGCGCCTGCCGTCGTTGGGCCTCGGTTTCCGCCTCGATCAGATCAGCGATGCCTTCCGCCGCGGTCAAATCCATTTTGCCATTAAGGAAACCCCGTTTGGTGAATTCACCAGGTTCAGCAACCCGCGTCCTGGCGAACGCGGAGAGAGCTGTCAGTATTGCGGAGACAACGGCCGGGCCCCCATGCACATGAAACTCCGCCACATCCTCGCCGGTAAAGCTGCGCGGTCCCGGAAACCAGATCAGCAGTCCCTCATCGAGCGTGCCGTCACCGTCCGCTGGCCGAAAAGTTCGGCGCACAGCGCAGCGCGGCGGTGGCACTTCCATGCGCGTAAGTTTTTGAACGATATCGGCCGCCGATGGTCCTGACAGACGAATTACGGCGAGACCCGCCCGGCCGGCGCCGCTCGAGAGCGCGTAAATCGTGTCGCTCACCTGCCCACCCTACTCCGTCGACCAAATTCCAGCGAAGGGA
>CAXGSZ010000601.1:0-1694 GCA_964012455.1 uncultured Alphaproteobacteria bacterium | reverse complement strand
CTTATCCAGAAGCACCGTCGCTGTTCTGCGGCGACGCGGGCCGTGCGGTTACCGGCTTCATCAATGCATGGACGAATTCGACTTTGAATCCCACCCTTATCATGTGCGTCCTACCGGATATCTACGACCGCATCGACCCGATGGACCGCGCGTACTTTCGAGAATCACGCGAGAAACGTTTCGGTATGACCATCGAAGCGATGCGGGAAACGCAATCCGATGCGCTTGCACGTTGCGACGGGGCGCTTACGCCGCTCCGCACCATCTTGAAATCCGAAGAATGGATCGCTGGCGATGCGCCCGCCTTTGCGGACTACCTGATCTTCAGTGCGTTCCAGTGGTGCCGCATCATGTCGCCAGCAGAAATCGTGAAAGCTGGCGATCCAATTTACGATTGGCGGGAGCGCATGCTGGACCTTTTCGACGGCCTGGGCCGCAGTTTCGAGGCCGCGAGCTAGAAACACCCCGTAACCCGCTAAGACGCCAGTCTTCACAAAAGGCTCCGCAGCGGTATCGCATGACTAAGATCCCTCTTGCCGGCAGCGCTCCCTGTCAAAAGGTGAATTGCCATCTCTGAGCCAGACCAGTCCACTTGAATTTAGCCAAAGTTGGGATTCACGTGGGGGCCTACCCGTTGTCGGGTATTTAAACTGTTTGGACGACTCAAATGATTGAGCGCGCTCGAGGTCATGCTCATTTTGGATAGCGAACGATATCATCGTCGACCGCAGCCTAGTCCGAATAGTGCGGATCAGCGGATAAGAACATTACACCCTCGGCTCGAGTGCGGTCGATCAAAGCAACGAGACGATGTCGCTCATCAGGAATATTCTCCCCGGCTTATTCTCGGCCCACGCCTTCAGCCACAACACGCGAACAGCGGACAATCAATCGTACTTCGGCAGGCTTTTGCAGCTCCGCTTCCAGCCAATGCCACTGGCTGTTCCCCAACATGCGAGCACGCGCCCGTTCATAGCGGCCGTCCAGTAGAATGATCTGTGTTCGCTGTCCGGGTGGACCGTAGATATAAGACGTGTGGATGCCGTCATCCTGTTTGCGGCGCGGCGAATTCAGCGGCACACAAAAAAATCACAGAATACCTCCCGCGAAGAAGATTTCATCTAATACTCGGTGCCAGAATTGTTCCAGCCATAGTCATGGTCGTCCCAGATAGCGATAACCGGCACCTCGCGGCGGGGAGCCTTGTAATCGGTGTTCCACCATAGACGGGAATAGTTCGAGGGCATCTGCGCCGCCAAATATGTATCGGCATAGATGTTATCGCCAAGGTGAATAAAGAGGTCGGCCTGACTGCGCGGATCGTCTTCCAAACCGGCTGTTACCGGTTTTCCCGCAGGCAAGGCCCCATCGCTATCTTCGTCAACGGTTAGACGCTTCGTGGCGCCGAGTCACCAACTCGTGCGTTTCGAATTTGGCGCAACCCGGCACCAAAGCCGTCCTGAAAAACGTTGTTAAAAGAGACCGCCGCGACAGGCTTGTCATTGTATCTCTAACAACGCACCCATCCGTCAGTCTTGCTTGTACGTGATCTTTCGAACCAGTTGGTCGCCATCCCAATGCAGCAGGTCAAGGCCGCGCATAATACGCTCCTCTTTTGTCTCGTCCTCGATCCACATACGCAGCACCCAGCTATCCATTACCTTCCCCGCGACCGGGTCAATGAAACGGTCCTC
>CAXGSZ010000600.1:0-1707 GCA_964012455.1 uncultured Alphaproteobacteria bacterium | reverse complement strand
GCGAATGCGCGGAGGTACGGCTTCATGCGTCTTGCAATTATCAATGACTATCAAAAACTGGCGCTTGATACGGCGGATTGGGACAGTCTGCCCGAGAGTGTCCAGGTCGACGTCTTTCATGACCAATTGACCGACACAGAGGAAGCGGCGGCGCGGCTCGTCCCATATGACATTATCGTAACCGCGCGCGAGGAGACAACGTTCGACCGAACCCTTGTCGATGCGTTGCCCAATCTGAAGCTTCTGGTTTTCCACGGTTCTCGAAATGCTGCCCTCGACATGGCGGTGTTGGAAGAGCGGCAAGTGACCGTGTGTGGGACCGGTTACGGGTTCACGAATGGCACGGTTGAACTCGCGTGGGGATTGATTTTGGGTCTCGTGAAGCATCTGCCACAGGAAAATGCGGCGATCCAGTCCGGTGCGTGGCGTGCGGGTATACCGCTGGGCCTGACGGGTAAGACTTTGGGCCTTCTTGGGCTCGGAACTCTCGGATCTGGTGTTGCACGGGTGGGGCTCGCGCTCGACATGGACGTCATCGCCTGGAGCCAAAACCTGACGCAAGTACGATGCGAAGAAATTGGCGCCCGGCTGGTCACGAAGGAGGAATTGTTCCGAAACTCGGACGTCCTGTCGATTCATGTGATTTTGAGCGAAAGGACGCGCGGCCTCGTTGGTGATGTGGAAATTGCCCAAATAAAACCTTCGGCCTATCTGATCAACACTTCGCGTGGGCCAATCGTCGATGAGGCGGCGTTGATAGACGCGTTGGAAAGCGGTCAGATTGCGGGCGCCGGTCTCGACGTCTTTGATGTCGAACCGTTGCCGAGCGATCATCCCTTCCGCCGTATGCCGAACGTTCAACTCACGTCGCATATTGGCGGCCGGACCTATGAGAATTTCGCGGCGCGATATGCCGATTGTCTGGAAGATGTGCTCGCCTGGCTGGATGGTCGTCCTGTTCGCGTGATACGCCCGGACTAAGTCCCAATTCTATCTTGAGCAGGTCGCGGGTGCTTTTGCGATCAATGCCTCCGCCATCGCGCTGGCTTGCGATTTCAGGTTGGACATGAAGAAACCGAAACCGCTCGATTGGCTGCTTATATAAGTGGTCACCGCGGAGGGCGGGACCGCCGTCGCAATGCTCTTTAAGGTGCGCGAACAGACGCTATTACTGGCTTTGCGTTCTTCGGTGGAGCAGTCGAGAAACTTCTTCTCCTCGGCCGGACTGAGCGTCTCGAGCGCACTTACATTCGGCGCTAAAAGATTGCTGCGGCCAGCGTGTCGGCAAGCGCTGAGTGAATAATTGTGCTGTTTTTCACGGTTGCTCCATTTGTCTCATGCTTCTTCACGTCGCGGACGGCCGTCCCGCTTCTTTGGACGAATTCGGAAAGTTCCTTGCGCGGTTGCCAAGATCGTCTCGCTGGCAATATCGATCACCTTGGAGTCCGCAAAATAGACTGAATTTCCCGCTTTGGTCAGCTCTCCGATTGCCGCTAATTTCTGCGAGTGGACCGCTGCCAAAAAATTCGTCGACAATGACAGGGTAAGTGTCTCGACCTTGCCGCGTTTTCCGTAGAGGTTCGAGAGGATGCCGGCGATATCGAGCAGCCCCATCAAAATACCCCCGTGCGTGTATGTGCCACGCTGGCGATGTCGTGGCTGTACCTCCATTTCGAGACAAACGAAGCCATCGCGCCACTCGGTCAT
>CAXGSZ010000599.1:0-1709 GCA_964012455.1 uncultured Alphaproteobacteria bacterium | reverse complement strand
GGCGCTGGGTGAAATCGCGACTTAATCCGCGCAATTTCTCCGGATCGACACCGATACCTTCTTTCTCCATCGCGGCCACGACGGGGACAAGTGGACGCTCGATGGTCTCGTACACGGTCGTCATACGTTCCTGTATAAGGCGCGGTTTCAGTGACTGGTGGAGGCGCAGCGTCACGTCGGCATCTTCCGCTGCGTAATCCCGCGCGGCTTCCAGCGGGACATAGTCGAAGGTGACCTGCTTCTTTCCCGTCCCGACGACGTCCTTGTACTTAACGGTCGTCATGTTGAGGTGGGTTTCCGCCAGAACGTCCATGCCATGACCGTGCCGACCGCCATCCAAGACGAAGGAGAGTAGCATCGTATCGTCGATCGGCGCGACATTGACACCATGGCGCGACAGCACTAGGGCGTCGTATTTTATATTTTGGCCGATCTTCAGAATGGAGGGGTCTTCCAACAGCGGTGCCAAGAGACCGAGAGCTTTCTCGCGCGATAATTGCACGGGCGCCTCCTCGCTTGCCTCACCCCCGTCTCCGAGGTCAAGCGTGCCTTGGCCGTTTGGTGCCTTGTGCGCCACCGGCACATAGCAGGCGCGTCCGGCCTGCACCGAGAGCGACAGACCGACCAGCTCGGCCTGCATGGCGTCCAGCGACGTTGTTTCCGTATCGACCGCGACGACTCCTAACTTGCGTGCCTGAGCGATCCAATTTTCGAGCGCCGTTTCGTCCACGACGAGTTCGTAGGCGGGATCACTCGGCTGCATGTCCGATGGGAGCAACGAAACACTGCCCCCCGCTTCGATTGCGGCCAGTGTCTTGCGCAACGCTCGGTCGCGCTTGTCGGCGGGCAGTGTATCGAAGGCTCCCGCGAAGATCTCGTCGAATGCTTCTTTTTGCTCACCATAAAGCGTGCTGCGCAACTCCGCGAGGATCGCATCGAACCCCTGGTTCGCCAGCCACGGCACAAGCTTCTCCAGGTCGTGTGGAGGCACATCGAGTTCGTCGACTGGCAAGTCGACCGGTACATCGTCCTTCAACGTGACCAGCTGGAGCGAGATGCGTGCCTTGTCCGCATGTTCTATGAGGTTCTCACGCCGCTTCGGCTGTTTGATCTCTTCCGCGCGGGAGAGCAGCGTCTCGAGATCGCCATACTCGTTGATCAGTTGGGCCGCCGTCTTGATGCCGATGCCGGGCACACCCGGGACATTGTCGACCGAATCTCCCGCAAGCGCCTGGACCTCAATGACTTTCTCTGGACCGACGCCAAACCGTTCAACGACCTCGTCGTGTCCGATTTGGCGGTTTTTCATTTCATCGAACATCCCGACCTTTTCGTTGACCAGTTGCATCAGATCCTTGTCGGAAGAAACGATGGTGACGTCCGCGCCCGTCTCGACCGCCTGGCGTGCGTAGGTAGCGATGATGTCGTCGGCTTCGAAACCCTCAATCTCGATAGTGTGCAGGTTGAAGGCCTCGCTTGCCTCGCGGATCAGCGGGAACTGGGGGATCAGGTCTTCCGGCGCATCTGGCCGGTGGCACTTATAGTCGGGATAGATATCGTTGCGGAAGTTTCGCCGCGCCGCGTCGAAAATGATGGCGATGTGATCCGCATTCGTGTCGCGCAGCAGCTTCATCAACATGCGGGTGAAGCCGAAGACGGCGTTCACCGGCGTGCCATCCGGCCGGTTCAACGGGCGGATGGCGTGGAAC
>CAXGSZ010000598.1:0-1710 GCA_964012455.1 uncultured Alphaproteobacteria bacterium | reverse complement strand
TGGAAGCGCAAGTGGCTGCCATCGCCGACGATATCGCCTATGACAATCACGATATCGACGATGGTCTTCGGGCGGGGACTTTTTCCGTAGCGGACCTCGCTGCCGTGGATCATGTGGCCGCAGCATTTGATCAGATCCGCCACAAGTATCCGGATACCGATGAGAGCCGTGTTACGTTTGAAGCGGTTCGCCGGCTGATTGGTGAAATGGTCGAAGATGTGCTCAATGAGACGCATCGTCGCCTTTCCTGTGAAGCGCCAAAGAGTTCGAGCGATGTGCGCGCGTTAGATAGGCCTGTTGTCGCTTTTTCTGTCCCTATGACAGAAAAAGACAACGCCTTGAAAGAATTTCTCTTCCAGCATATGTACCGGCACCCCGATGTAATGCGGGAAGTCGACAAGGCAAAACGGGTAATCCACGATCTGTTTGAACATTTCATGGCGAACGTGGGTGATCTCCCGGCAGAATGGCGGGGACAGGCTAAGGGCGGCGGCGATAAATGCGTTGCCCGCGTCATTGCTGACTATATTGCCGGCATGACGGACAATTATGCGCTCAAGTGCCATGACGAGCTTTTCAAGGTGGACGCTAGGGTCAGATGAATCTGTTTTCCGAATACCGCAATCGTGTAGTCGGTGCCGTCGAAGAACTCGCTTCGAACGGTGATCTGCCGCACGAGTTGGACACCTCTCGCATCTCGGTAGAGCCACCGAAAGAAGCTTCGCATGGAGACCTGGCAACGAACGCGGCGATGGTACTGGCAAGGCAGGCTGGTATGAAACCACGAGACCTCGCGGAAATGCTGGTTACTGGCTTGCGTTCTCAAGCCGAAATCTCCGCTGCAGAAATTGCCGGTCCGGGTTTTATAAACATGCGGCTCGACCCGGCAGCCTGGTATGCGGTGCTGGCCGAAATATTGCGGCTAGGGCAGGCGTTCGGCGCATCAGACATGGGAGAGGGGTGCAAGGTCAATGTCGAGTATGTCTCTGCAAATCCAACCGGTCCGTTACATATCGGTCATGCGCGCGGCACCGTATTTGGCGACGCGCTCGCAGCATTGTTAGAAAAGGTCGGCTACGACGTTTGCCGGGAATATTATATCAACGATGCGGGCACACAGGTCGATGCCCTCGCGCGCTCGGCCTATCTAAGGTATCGCGAAGCCAATGGCGAAGAAATCGGCGAGATACCAGAAGGTTTGTATCCCGGCGAATACATGATACCCGTCGGTCAGGCGTTGGCAAAACGCGACGGGACGAAGTGGCTGGATGAGCCGGAAGACGTGTGGTTGCCCGAAATTCGAGAATTCTCCATTGACGCTATGATGGATCTCATTAGAGATGATCTTTCGACGCTTGACGTACGGCACGATATTTTCACTTCTGAGCGATCGCTGGTTGAGATGGGCAAGGTCGACGAGGTTCTGGAGACCCTTGAAGGCCGCGGATTGATATACACGGGTGTCTTGGAGCCTCCGAAGGGAAAGAAGCCCGATGACTGGGAAGCCAGGCCGCAAACGCTGTTTAGGGCGACGGCTTTTAAAGACGACGTCGACCGGCCTTTGAAGAAGTCGGACGGAAGTTGGACCTATTTTGCGTCTGATATCGCATATCACCGCGACAAGTATGTGCGGGGTTTCACCGACCTGATTGATGTTTGGGGTGCCGACCACGGTGGATATGTCAAACGAATGGTGGCAGCGACCGACGC
>CAXGSZ010000597.1:0-1716 GCA_964012455.1 uncultured Alphaproteobacteria bacterium | reverse complement strand
ATCTACCCTTCATCGGTGCACGATTTCCTACCTGAGGGGAAAAAGCACCTTGTACCTTACCACCGCAGCGACGGGCGCTATGCGGCAATTCGGGAGAAACCGGTCGACTGCATCGAAGACGGTATGCTGCTGATTGAAGATTCTGGGGGCAACGTTCTCGTCCTCGGCAACGATAACGACGGCTGGCGACTGCCAAAGTTCGCCGCCAAGGAGGATGCCACGGCCGGCATTTTGGATGCCTGCAACGTGATGGGCTCCGTCGTCGAAGGCGCGCGCAACCAACTCGGCTTGGCTTTACCTTGGTTGAGCTGGCTGGCGGATCTCTCTGGACCGGTCGAAGTCGAAATGGATGATGAGTGGCGCTGCCGTGTCTACGGACATCGGCTGGAAACCGAGACACCCGCGCTTGAGATGGCGGACGGATATCGTTGGATGTCCGGCGACATGCTCAAGGAATCCGCATCAAACGGTTTACTGGAGCAGGGTACAGATGTCCTACAATGGCTGTACATGTGGCAGAACGAAGAGGACGAGGACGGCAACGCGGTAACGCGGAGCTTCGGCGTCCCCACCACTCACGTGCAGTACTTCAAATACAACGGGAACGGAAATCCGCAGGGCACGTACCGGGTCGGTGTATTCGACGAGGACGGCCTGCCGGTGCGTGCCAAGGCTTAGCTCGGTCGCGCTGACCGGGCCTTTATTTCCCCTTCCAGTCCGGCGCGCGCTTCTCGGCAAAGGCGCGCGGACCTTCAATGGCATCGTCCGACAGGCGGCGTTTCCGCTCGCCGTCGTGTAGCGTGTAGTAGGCTTGGGCCAGCGGATAATCGAGACCCTTCATTACAGCTTCCTTGGTTGCCCGTACCGCGAGCGGCGCACATCGCAAGATATCGGCGACCCATTCCTCGACCGCCGCGTCGAGTTCTGCGAGCGGCACGACCTGATTGACCAAACCGAGTTCATAGGCCCGAGCGGCCGACATGTGACGGCCGGTCAACATGTACCCCATCGCGACCTTCAGCCCGATCTGACGTGGCAGGCGATGGACGCCGGCGGATCCCGCGATCAGGCCGCGCCGCGGTTCCGGCAGACCGAATTCAGCATGATCGGCGGCGACAATGATGTCACAGGCAAGTGCCTGTTCCAGTCCGCCGCCAAGCGCAAACCCATTGACCCGCGCGATGACGGGTTTCGGAAAATGCCAGCGCTCGATCAAGCTCTTAGTCTCACCCGCAAGTTTGTCCCAGTGCGCCCGCTGCGACGAATTGGCTTCGCGCTCGCGCGCCCGATGCTTGAGGTCCGCGCCAGCGCAGAAAGCACGCTCTCCCGCGCCGGTGACCACGGCGAGCCAAATGTCGTCATTGCGTTCGACTTCGTCGTAGTGTTGCGACAACTCCCAACGAAGTTTCGGATTCAATGAATTCATCGCCTCCGGCCGGTTGAGCGTTATACGCGCGACGTGACCGTCTGCTTCAAAGGTGGACAATTGTTGGGTATCGCCGGCCATCGCTCGTCTCCCGCGGATGATTGGTATTCGCTGCGAGAGAAGCTAATCTACCAAGCGTTAAAGAACAGGCGTCAGTCGCGCCCCTCGACCCAGGCCGCCATCAACTGGCGCGCCATCGAGTCCGGCGGTGGCAAGCGATAGGCCGTATCCTCGATGTTGCGCACCTCGTCCTTCGTAAACCATCGGGTCTCGACGATTTCTTCCATATC
>CAXGSZ010000596.1:0-1720 GCA_964012455.1 uncultured Alphaproteobacteria bacterium | reverse complement strand
TAACGGCGCCATTGGCGACCTCAGGAGGGACCCAAAAGCCGGCCCCTTCCACCTCTCGGACCGGGATCCCATTCGTCGACAACAGTGCCGCCAAAGCATTAAGATCTTCAACTTCAACGACCGCCGACGCAACTGCGGGACACGGTGGAATCGGCACGCCCGGATAGCGCGCCGCAAATCCCTGGGGGTCCACGACCGAGAGTATACCGCCGCCACCGAGCATCAAACACCCGGTCTCACCGTCCACGGTCGCTTCACCGGAAATGCGCGTCAACCGGTCTAAAGTCCTGTCGCCCGGTTCCGCGACGAAAACCAGCTCCCGCAGGCTTTTTGCCCCATTGGGCTGAACCATAAGATCTTCCTGCCAGATCACCTCGGGCGACTGATGCTCGATAACGATAAATCGGCCTTCCGGATAGTGTTCATCCTGGCTGAAGATATTGCGGAACCTGAAAGGCCTTTCACCATCGCCATATGGCGCATTCCGTAACCGTTGGAGCGGTGGATCGAAATGATCGATGCGCTCATTCAACGCAGCGTAGGCGTCATCCGCGTTCTGACAGCGCAATGCCGTTATATGCGGCCCTTCGAAACGGTCGAGAAACCGTGTCCACGGATTGAAATTCTCCGGGTTTGTGACGCCGATCAGCTCCAGGTATCCCTCGCGGAACATCGCGCAATGATTCGAAGTCGCCCAAGGCGCCATTTCGGCTTCGCCCGGCACACGGCCCATCTGCGGGCTACGTCGGGATAGCTTGAATCCCAGTTTCTCCCAACGCTCCACACCGGCATCAAGATCCCGCAACATGAAACCTACGTGATCCAAAGAAAGGTCGCCCATATCAGTTCACCTGCTTTTCCTTGCCTTCCCAATAGGGTTTGCGCAGCTCCGTCTTGAGAATCTTGCCGGCGCCAGACAACGGTAACGGCTCCACGACGAAGGTGATACCGCGCGGGCACTTGAAGCCAGCAATAAGCGTGTGACTGTGCGCAATCAGTTCCTCGGCAGACGTGTCTGCGCCGTCCTGCAAACGCACGACCGCATGTACCGCTTCCCCCCAACGGTCGTCCGGGATGCCGATCACGGCACATTCGACGACTGCCGCATGTTGATAGAGCGCGTCCTCGACTTCGGCCGAGTAAATATTCTCACCGCCACTGATCACCATGTCTTTCATTCGATCGACGATAAAGACAAAGCCGCGATCGTCCATATATCCACCGTCGCCGGAATGCATCCAGCCACCCCGTAAAGCTTCCGCCGTCAGCTCCGGCTGCTGCCAATACCCGAGCATAATATTCGGCCCGCGCACGATAATTTCCCCAACTTGGCCGCGCGGCAATTCGTTGTCGTCATCATCGACAACCCGCACCTCGACTCCAACCGCAGGAAGCCCGGCAGCACGATACATATTCGCGTTCGATCCTTCAAAAACATGGCACTCCGGAGGGCAGGCCGTGACCAGAGGGGCCGCCTCGGTCTGTCCATAAGCGTGATAGAACGCACAGTCGGGAATAATTTCCATCGCCCGCCGGATGACCGCTTCGGGCATGGGCGATGCACCGTAAGCCATCGCCTGCACACTAGAGAGGTCGTAATTCTCAACGTCCGGCATGTTTACCAACATATTCACCATTGTCGGAACGAGGAGCGTATCGGTAATCCTACGCTCCTGAATTGTCTCGGCTGCCAGGCCTGGTGCATAGGCCGGAATGATCA
>CAXGSZ010000595.1:0-1764 GCA_964012455.1 uncultured Alphaproteobacteria bacterium | reverse complement strand
GCTGGAACTTTTCGATACGCGGCACCATCGGCATCTCGCTGTCCCCCGAAATGCCGCCGGAAGAGCAATCGACGATATCGATATCGCGCTCTTTCAGTTCTTTCGCTAGCGCGACAGTATCCTCGAGATCCCAGATTCCGCCTTCGCCGTCTACCGAGGAAACTCGGAAGAATAGAGGCTTTTCCTTCGGCCATGCCGCTCGGACGATCTCGGCCACTTCAAGCGCAAAGCGCATGCGACCCTCCCGGTCGCCGCCATAGGCATCGTTACGATGGTTGCTCACGGGCGAGAGGAACTGATGAATCAGGTAGCCATGCGCTCCATGAATTTCGAGAATGTCATAGCCTGCATCCATGCTGCGACGGGTCGCTTCGCGCCAAGCCTCCAGCACTGTGCGAATGTCATCCGCATCCATGGCCTTTGGCGTATAGCGGCGCGGAAGTTGATCGAGCGCGCTTGGTGCCAGGCCCTGCCATGGTGCCCAACCATACTCTGCGTCCTCATCGCGAAGCGGACGCCAGTCCTCGGTCGCGACATGGCAGGATGCCTTACGCCCCGCATGCCCGATTTGGATCGCCGGGATGGCGTCCTGTTCCTTGATGAAGTCGGTAATACGACGGTACATGGGGATATGCTTGTTGTCCCAGATACCGGCGCACATGTAGGTCTTGCGTCCTCGTGCTTCAACGCCAGTTTCTTCACCAAATATGATTCCCGCACCGCCGACCGCCAAACGGCCTAGATGCATCATTTGCCAGTCACCGGGTCCACCGTCGTCCGAATGGTACTGACACATCGGGGAGACAACGACGCGGTTCTTTGCAGTGACGCCACGTATTGTGATTGGCGTGAACAGCAGCGGTCGGTTTTGGGCATTCTCCATCGGAGAAAGATCAGGAAAATTGCTGCGATGAAATGGCCGGATGAAAAATCGGCTGGATCACGTTGCCTGCCGGATCCTTGATATGGAAGCTCCGCGCCCCGTCCGTATGGTCATGCGGCTCGTCCAGCACAGGCACACCATCGAGCGAGGAGAAATAGCTGTGCCATGCATCGAGGGTTTCCTTGTCTTCGACGATGAAGCCGTAGTGGTCGAACGTACTACCCCTTGCCGACGCCTCATCGACGCGGGCGAGAGACAGATTGTCATTGCCGCAGGTGAGATACACCAGGTTCTCATTGGCCCGGTAGAGCAACTCCATGCCCATGACGTCCTTGTAAAACGCTTCGCATTCTTCGAGGTTGGTGACCCGGAAGGCGACGTGGCGGATGCCTCGGAAGGCAGACGGTCGTTCAGTCATCGATCGGTTCCGATTCAGTTGCGAATGCTTTTTTAGGATATACGGCTCGCCGTACCTTTTGCCATTGTATGGTCGCAAGTATCGGGTGGTGGCTCCGTTGTAAATATCTCACGATTACCCCATGTCCACCGCGCTTTCGGGATTTTGCTTTCTGCTTGTCTTCGCCGCTTTTAGGCGGTGCGAAACACGTATTTTAGCAACGTATTAAAGTCGAACAGTTTTCTCTATATCGCTGTATTAGCATTCGGCATTTCGACGCTGCTGTTCGGCAATTGGGGCTTCTTACCAATACCGGGGGACGTTTCGCGCCTGTGGACGCCGGACTTTCTATGGCTGAACCTGACGACAGCGTTTGCTAGGCTCTCGTATTTCTCTGCGCTACGTCATCTGGAGCCCGCTACCGTCAACATAATCTATGTCGGTGTCGGTCCGCTAACGGTGCTGTTTTGGCTGAGTAAGAGCG
>CAXGSZ010000594.1:0-1767 GCA_964012455.1 uncultured Alphaproteobacteria bacterium | reverse complement strand
GGTATGGCGGATGCAATGGCACAGGCTGGTGCGAAGGTGTGCATTTGGGGCACGAATGCCGAGAAGAACAACGCGGCATTGGAACATCTATCGACGCATGGCACCGAAGTGGCTGCGATGATCTGCGACGTCTCAGACGAAGCTCAGGTCGAGGCGCGTTTTGCCGAGACCGTGAAGCGTTTTGGAAACCTGTTTGGGGTTTTCGCCAATGCGGGTGTAAGTGGCGGTCGCGAGCAGGTCCCGTTCGTCGAAATGACAACGGAGCGCTGGCGTCAGATCGTCGGCGTTAACCTCGACGGCGCTTTCTATACATTCCGCGCCGCTGCACAGCATATGATGGAACACGGAGAAGGAGGCCGTATCGCCGGGACGGCGAGCTTGGCGGCAATTTCAGGTGCAGCACGAAACCAGCACTACGCAGCGACGAAGGGCGGCATGATCTCGATGATCTACGCGATGGCTGTCGAACTTGCCCGTTTCAACATTACGGTCAATGCAATTCTGCCTGGTTGGATTGAAACGGCGATGACTGAGCGCGCTTTCAATTGGGAGAAATTCGCCAACAATGTAATGCCGCGGATTCCCCATCGCCGTTGGGGACAGCCGGAGGATTTCGGCGCGATTGCCGTTTATATCATGTCGGGAGCGAGCGCCTATCATACAGGCGACACCTTCTTGATCGACGGCGGCTACAACAAGTTCTGATCGATGGAAGTGCGAGACGCCGTTCACGTCCTGGTGGATCACGTTGCGAATGTTCGTTACGAAGACCTTTCGGAAGCGGCGCTAGCGGCGAGCAAGACCTTTATCCTGGATACATTCGGTGTAGCGATTGCCGGAACTACGGGGCCATTCGTCGAAGAGATGATCGAGGCGGCTCGCGGCTGGGGCGATGACACGACATCCACTGTTTTGGGTAGTGACATCCTCTTGCCGGCACCGAGCGCTGCGCTCATCAATGCCTACCAGGTGCACAATAGTGAGTTTGACGCGATCCATGAACGTGCCGTCATTCATCCGCTTGCGTCTATTTTGGGCGCCGCTTTGTCGATCGCCGAACGCGATGGCGGCATCAGCGGCAGGGACCTGTTGGTGGCGGCGACGGTTGGCGTCGATGTTTCGTGTTCGATCGGAATGGGTGCGACGGAAGCGCTCCGTTTCTTCCGACCAGCGACCGCGGGATCCTTCGGTGCCGTTGCGGCGCTTGGCAAGTTGGCCGGTTTCGATCGCGATCGGCTCATTGCGGCCTTTGGACTGCAGCTTGGGCAAATCGGCGGTACGATGCAGGCCCATGAGGAGGGCTCGCCGCTCCTTGGTATGCAACTTGGTTTTTGCACCCGATCGGCGGTCACGTCGTTCGATTTAGCGGCACAAGGTTTGAGTGGCCCACGGGGCGTGCTCGAAGGCAGTCACGGATATTATGCGCTTTTCGAGGGCGGATACGATGTCTCTGCGGCACTTGAGGGGTTGGGTCGAGATTGGCGGATTTGCGGCGTCTCTCACAAACCGTTTCCGAGTGGACGGGCGACCCATGGTGCAATCGATGGCCTGCTTCAACTGCGCGAGGCGCATGACATTGAGGCTCCGATGGTTGAGCACGTCCGGGTGGAGGTTCCACCGCTGGTCCATCAATTGACCGGACGCCCGATGATTGATGACCCGGGTGTCAACTACGCGCGTCTCTGTATCCCCTATGTCGGCGCCGTCGCACTTGCCCGTGGCAATGTCGTGCTGGAAGATTTTCAATCGGATAGGTTATGCGATCCA
>CAXGSZ010000593.1:0-1768 GCA_964012455.1 uncultured Alphaproteobacteria bacterium | reverse complement strand
GATGCATCCTGATGAATTACGCAGGCACTTCGAAGGCGTACAGACGGATGGTTCCACTCATGATGTCAGCCAAAGTCGCCTGACGGCGTTGCAGTGTGTCGGCCGTTTTTTTCCATTTCCTACGCGATGGGTAGCAATTCCTCGCCCGCCTGGGTCGGCACAAACCCCTCCGGCAGACGGCCGAACAAACGCGCTTCAAGATCCGTTTTAAGCTGTCCGGGTCGGCGGCCAACGGTCGGTTTTGTGACCTTAAGGTGCCGCGCCATGGCCGAAAGCGTGCTATCTCGCGCTACTACAAAGAACACGCACATGTCGTCCAAATTGAGTGTCATTGACAGTATCCGCAATTTTTCATCCTCAAAATATTTTATAGGTGCTATGCGAATACATATGGAGCGCAACATTTATTTTTAGGGTAGGTAGATGGGCAATTGAGATGTTTAATGTCCATCATTCCCGCTTGCGCGAGAATGATGATGAAAAATAGGGGAACGGGACACGCATGTATTTTGACACGCGGCTTTGGGGCTACACGCAAGGAGTGCGGCTACGCATCTTCGGGGCGGTGGCTATCGGTATTTTGGCGGTGCTGTTTGGCATCGCGCGTCTGGCGTTGCTGGGATGGCTGATCGCGCAGATCTTTCAGGGCGCACCCTTGGAAGAGATGATGTGGCCGTTCGCGTATGTCGCTGCCGTGATGGTCGTGCGCGGGCTGCTTGAATACCTCCGCACCATGGTCGCGCACAATACCGCAGCCAAAGTGCAAGTGCATCTGCGGACAGTGATCTACGATAAGGTGACGGAGCTTGGCCCCGCGCATTTCGGTCTCGAGCGGACGGGCGACGCCATCCTGGCCATGATCGAAGGTGTCGAACAGCTGGAAATCTATTTCGGTCAATACCTGCCGCAGCTCATCGTCTCGGCGCTGACGCCGGTGCTGATCTTCACCGCCGTAGTGTTCCTCGATCTGCCGGTGGCGCTCGTTATGCTGGCCGCCGCCCTCATCACCCTGATCGCACCACAGATTTTTCACAGCTGGGACAAGAACAACAGTCTCGGCCGGTCTCGCGCCTATAAAGCGTTCGCTGCGGAGTTCCTGGATTCCGTCCAGGGGCTCGCCACCCTGAAGGCCTTCGGGCAGAGCGGTCCCCGCGCGAAAACCTTAAAGGAGAAAGCGGACAATCTCTTCCGTTCTACAATGTGGGTTCTGGCGACCAACTCGCTGGGGCGCGGTATTACGGATACGGGCATTGCCGTTGGCGCGGCGGCAACCTTGGCGCTCGGCGCCTTCCGCGTGGATGAGGGGAGCATGGAGCTCACCGCGTTGGTTATGATCTTGATGCTTGGCGTCGAGGTGTTCCGCCCGCTTCGTGATATGCGGGCCCTGATGCACAACGGCATGGTGGCGCAAGCTTCCGCGCAGACGATTTTCCATCTGCTTGATTCGCAACCCATCGTGTCCGACAAGGCGGATGCGGCGACGCCTAGCGATGTGGAGCCGACGGTTACATTCGAGGGCGTGAGCTTCGCTTATCCCGGTGGTAAGCGGACGGCGCACAAGGAGCTCGACTTTACGGTGAAGGCTGGCGAGCGTGTCGGCTTCGTCGGGCCGAGCGGTGTCGGAAAGTCCTCCATCGTACGCCTCTTGCTGCGTTTCTACGATCCGGACCGAGGGGCCGTTCGAATTGGCGGCCAAGATATCCGCAATCTTTCTTTCGAGGCGATTCGCAGTCAGGTCGCGGTCGTCAACCAGGACACCTATCTCTTT
>CAXGSZ010000592.1:0-1772 GCA_964012455.1 uncultured Alphaproteobacteria bacterium | reverse complement strand
CCGCACCCGGGCGCTCGCATTAAAAACGACTAGGTCCGGCACACCCATATCTGCGTCCACACTGTCGAACAGCCGTTCGACATCGTCCAGAACGCTCGCATCACAGGCATAAACCTTTGCACCAGTATCAGCCGCAAGATCACTCAGCTTATCTGTATTCCGCGCGGCGAGAGCCAATTCCATACCTTGCTCGCGGCACAGACGTGCCAGCGACGCGCTCAACTTCGATCCAACCCCGACAATGAGAGCCGTTTCCTTGTCCGCCATCGAAATCTCCTTCAGCTATTACGCTCATTTGGCCGTATCCTGTGAAAGTATGACCTCGGAACGTTCGGTCAATTCGCGGTACCTGTATAGACGAGTTCGACGAACTTTTTGGGTTTGAGAAATCCGTCGCCCCACTCGGCGTCGAATTCGCTGGTTGGTTTCTCAGCGTGAACAATCTCCAGGCTGTTGCCCGCGACGATCGCCCGTGTGATCCGCCCGCCAACGGCTGCTAACATGTCCCGATACTTCATCAATTCCGCCCGGTTCGAGAGGGGTCCATGTCCGGGGACAATCTTGGTCTTTGGGCCTGCCATCGCGATCACCTTCTCCGCGATCGCAATCATCCCCTCCATAGTCCCGCCATGCTGAAAATCGATGAAGGGATAGAAGCCATTAAAATAAGTATCACCCATGTGAATCACATCGGCTTTGATAAAATGGACGATCGAATCTCCGCTGGTATGGGCATTCGGCGCATGGAAAATGCGGATCTTCTCGCCGTTCAGGTGAAACGTGACCCCATCGGAGAACGTCACAATCGGCAGTGCGACCGTGGGAGCCGCCGGAATCTTGCGTCCAAAGGCTTTCAGGAACTGATCGGCATTCATCAGCTTACGCACGTTATCATGCGCGACAATAGCCACACCGGCCTTACCCAGATTCTCATTGCCGCCCGTATGGTCAAAGTGCCAGTGGGTATTGAGCACAAAGCGGATTGGTCGATCGCTGATCGCCTTGACGGCCGCTAGAATTTTCGGCGTCAGCGGCGCAAACTGATCATCGACCATAAAAACACCGTCCGGTCCCGCGGAAACGCCAATATTCCCGCCTTGCCCGACCAGCATGTAAATTCCCTTACCGAGATCGGTCGTCTTTATCTGAACCGCATCCATGTTCTGCGCGACGACTGGACCACTCATCGCCAAAGCTAAAAACAAGCCGCCAATAAATGACTTACGCATGAGCAAACCTCCACAGTTTCAACGTTCACAATATGAATTATGGCAAAGCCTAGAACACCGCGCCACGCAAGGCTCTGTGATTAACTGATTTCGTTGATCGCGCCCATCGGTCGTTCGCCCTTCAGCGCTTCCAGGATGCTGGTCGCCGCCTCTGCCTCAATCGCTTTTCGCACCTCAACGACTGCGGAGCCGAGATGCGGCGTAAACAGCGTTTTTTCTGTTTGCGCCAGCAGGTTTCCCGGTATGGCGCGCGGTCTATCGACCCGTGCCCAATCTTCGAAGGCGAAGACATCGGCAGCGTATCCGCCAAGCCGCCCCTCGACTAGAAATTCGGCGACAGCGCTCTCGTCAACGAGCGAGCCGCGCGCCGGATTCACCAGGTATGCGCCGGGCTTCATCATTCCTATTCCTCGGGCGTCAACGATTTCCTGCGTATCTGCGGTCAACGGTGCCGCCAAAACAACAAAGTCGGCGCGGCTCATCAATTCCTCGAAGCTGGCGTGCATAACATGCAGAGATGCCGCTGTCACCGGGTCCAGTTGT
>CAXGSZ010000591.1:0-1772 GCA_964012455.1 uncultured Alphaproteobacteria bacterium | reverse complement strand
GACCGCCGCGGTTCGAGGTAACCGGGGCCAACACTCACACGCCGCCTCCATGGGTGGACGCCGCATGCTGTGCCAGACCCTCAACGCGGAACTCGGACCTCAGGGGATCCATATCGCGCATATCCTAATCGACGGCGCGGTCGACGCACCCGACACACTCGGCAAGATGTTGGGCCCGGAACGTTATCAGGAGCTGCGCGAAACCAGGGGCATGGAGCATGACGGCCTGATGCTGCCGAAAAAGATCGCCGACACATACTTCCATCTAGCCCAGCAACACCGGTCGACATGGACCCATGAGATTGACCTGAGGTCGTTCGGCGATCTGCCGTGGTGGAATACGCGCGGCGGTATTTCGGGAGAAGTTTAGCCGCACCCCGCGGCTAACCGCGGGCCGCATACATTCTGCTGTTCCGGGCAATGTTTCCTGCGACAGATATGGCCCGTTTCAGCGGTATGGGATTCGCTTTCCCTTGACCAACGATGTCGTAGGCGGTGCCGTGCCCGGTCGTCACGGTCGGCACCGGTGAGCCACCGTGGATGGCGATACCGCGCTCGAATTCCAAGAGCTTATTCGCGATCTGACATTGGTCGTGATACATCGTAACGATCCCGTCGAAACCTTTATAGCGCGCCTCGACATAGACAATATCCGCTGAAATCGGTCCTTCCGTCTTCATACCGTCTTGGTTGGCCAGTTCGATCGCCGGAATGATCGCGTCCACCTCTTCCGACCCGCAAAGCCCACCTTCTCCGCAGTGAGGATTGTACCCGGCGACCGCTATCTTTGGGTCCTGGACGCCATTTGCCGCAAGCGAGTCGTGAAGCAGGCGAATTATTGCGTGGATGCGCTCGGTCGTCAGGAATTTCCAAACGTCCTTCATCGGGACATGAGATGTCACCCGCGCTACCCACAGGTCTTCAAGGACGTTCAACTCCGAGAATGTACCCTCATGAGAAAGATGGCTCGTGCAAAAGTCGATACCGTCCCGGTATTTCCACCCCGCCAAATTCATCGCCTTCTTGTTCATCGGCGCATAGGCCACGGCGTCAATCTCTTGATCCGCCGCAAGATCGAGTGCCAGCGACAGGGCCTCCATTGTATAGCGGCCCCCGATCTCGTTGGCCGTGCCGATCGGCAAAGCATCCAGGTCGATCGCCGTCACAGGCGCCCGCAGAAATGGAATTGCGGATTGTCCAAAATCAAAATCCGATAGGCGTTCACACACCTGCAGGTCCAGACGGAGCCCCAATACATTGAGGTGTCGCTGGAGAATTCGCTCGTCGCCTATAACCACGAGTTGCACCGCATCGTCTGCGTGCGCATCCGCCAATACCTTGGCCGCCAATTCCGGTCCAATCCCAGAAGGGTCTCCCATTAACAATCCAACTTTCGGTTTATCCTCACGGACCGTAGCCATCGCACCACCTCGACAGTACTCGCGCATACTTGCATGAGGGTCGGTCAAAACCGACTGGGATCAATAGGCGAAATAGCAGGGTTTGTCGCTGCTAGCCGCGGCTCGCTTCCCAGATTTGGCCCCAGCGGTTGTAGTCAAAGATGATGAAATCGACGACGCTGCATCTGATATTGATAACGGACTGGTCCAGCATCATAAAACGAGCACAACGGGAGCTGCGAGTACCGCCATGACCGGCACCCTCTCCTTGAGAGCGAACCAACGACCATCGTCATCATTATTCGCCATGTTGCCAAAGCTGTTGCGTATCGCGGCACCCTTGTCGATTTGACGGACTGGAATCTTAACTCG
>CAXGSZ010000590.1:0-1781 GCA_964012455.1 uncultured Alphaproteobacteria bacterium | reverse complement strand
AATAAGATGCTTACCGCTTACCGCAGTCAGGACTTCACGACAGCCAAGTCCTTGTGCGGGGCGTGCCGCGAAATTCCGGGCAATCCGGATGTTCTCTATGATCTCTACGACGAGCGGATCGAGGACTACAAAGAGAACCCACCAGGGCCGGATTGGGACGGCGTCTTCGTCGCTACCAGCAAGTAGCTTATTACTTCAGACGCATCTTCGCGGCGGCGTTGACCGTCCGTGGCCGCCGCCTATTTGCCTATCGGCATTTGTGTGAGGTAGCCGGACGGAGCGAACCGTGTCACAGAAACCCGCCCTAGACGGCATTCGCGTCTTCGAAATAGGCAGCAGTGTCGCCGGTCCCTATGGCGCCTGGATACTGGCGCAGTTCGGAGCGGAAGTCATCAAGGTCGAACGCCCTGACGCAGGAGACGATGCACGTCATTGGGGCCCGCCATTTTGGCATGGCGCCGCAGCCTATTTTCAAGCGTTGAACCGCGATAAGCGCGGGGTAACAGTCGACTTCAAGAACAAACAAGAGGTCGCCCGGCTTAAGTCGCTTATAATCGAAAACGGCGACGTCGTATTACAGAACTTCAGGCCCGGCCTCGTCGTTGAACTTGGCATTTCGGCGGCAGAAATTCGAGCCGCGAATGAGAAGATTATTTACTGCAATATCGGTGCGTTTGGCGATGCGGGACCATACAAGGAGCGCCGCGGTTACGATCCATTAATGCAGGCCTCGGCCGGCTTGATGAGTGTGACCGGAGAGGGTGGCGACCGCCCCCCAGTCCGTGTCGGGACGTCAATTATCGATATGGGTACTGGAATGTGGACGGCCATGGGCATTATGGCTGCCATACGGCAACGCGATACATCGGGTACGGGCTGCACAATCGACGCTTCCCTTTACGAGACCGCGATCGCGTGGATGACATATCACGCGGCGGCTTTCGATGCCTCCGGTGATATCCCGAAAGCGGCAGGTTCCGGCATGAACGCTATTGTGCCCTATCAGGCCTACGAGTGTACCGACGGTTATCTGGTTGTCGCCGCCGGTGGAGACTCTCTATTTGTCCGGCTATCAAAGGTCCTCGGCCATCCAGAATGGCCCAAAGATCCGCGTTTCGCGACAAACCCTGACCGCGTTCAAAATCGAGACGCCATAAACAACGCCATAACCGAAGTGATGCGAACGAAAAACCGGGCGCACTGGCAAGAACAGCTTGAAGCCGGCGGCATCCCGAATGCGCCAATCCTTCAAATGGGTGAGGTCCTTGGCCACCCTCAGACGGAAGCTCTCGGGATCGTACAACAGGATCCAACTATTGATGATATGCGTCTCGTCGGACTGCCAATGAAATTCGACGGCGAACGGCCCCCTTATCGCACGGCGCCACCGGCGCTCGGTCAAGACAACGACGACATCTTCGGAAAGAACTAATCATGCGTAACAATTACGAGACAATCCTCCTCGAACGTAGGGGTGACCACCTTCTGGTGGTGACACTTAACCGGCCGAAAGCCGGTAATTCAATGAACACGCTAATGGGCGAGGAATTGCGAGACCTTTGGAGCGGCCTCTATTGCGATCAGGAAGACATTCGCTGCGCCGTGCTCACCGGCTCCGGCGACCGTATATTTTGTGCGGGAGCGGACCTCAAGGAACGTAATGGTATGAGCGATGCGCAATGGATGGCGCAACACGCGCTGTTCGAACAGATGATCATGGCGGAAATGGACTGTCCTGTGCCGATCATCGCCGCCATCAACGGAGCGGCCTATGCGGGCGG
>CAXGSZ010000589.1:0-1822 GCA_964012455.1 uncultured Alphaproteobacteria bacterium | reverse complement strand
TTGGCGCTGTTGCGACGCGCCCAGGATTTCTCGAACCGCTTGGCAATGTCGCGCTCGCGCCGGCTGTAGTGGGCGGTATCGACCGTAATCGCGAAAGCATCGTAGCCCGCGTCGATCGCCCGTTGCGCCAAATCGTCGACGAAGTCGTCACCGCCACGAACGTAGAGCTGGAAGATCTTCATATTGTCGGCACAACTCGCGACTTCCTCCAGACCCGGTTGCGAGACGGAACTCAGCATATGGCAGACGCCAAATTCGGCCGCCGCCTGGCTGGAACTTACGCCACCGCCGGGATGGAAGGATTCGAGAGACCCAATGGGCGCCAGAATGATCGGGAGGCGCAATTTGCGGCCGAGCAGTTCCACCCCGCAATCAACCTGCGAGACGTCGTTGAGAACCCGCGGGCGCAGACCCCATGAATCAAGTGCATGCCGGTTCCGCCGCAGCGTTGTTTCAGTCTCGGTACCGCCAACGAGGTAATCCCAGAGGTGGCGCGACAAGTTGAGCTTGGCGCGTTCGACAATCTCGTGAAGGGTTTCGAATTGCAATTGGGGTTCGTTCGACATGCGGGATTTTCTCTTCAGATGGGGGTAGAGCACCATTACACATAGATCAGGTGCCCGGCTGGACCATCTGCTCGGATGCGATCGTTCCCAGTTTTAGAAATGCGCTGGTTAAGACGCTTGCAGCAACATGCGCCGTCCGGCGAGGACATAGAGCGCCATCAACGGCGGCGCGTCTGGCTCCTCGACCATTTCGAGTTCCGCGTAGGTCGGAAAACGGCCGCTGCAGAAGTTCTCGTAATCCTCTTCTTCCTGCCGCGTCGGAAGGTCCAATCCGTCCATGAGACGTTTTCCTTTCCCCAATTTGGTTACGTTGTCGCCAGAGCCGGTCCCCGTTGAACCCGCGTTATTCTTACTTATGGCAGTGCGACTAATACAGACATTTGTTAACAGAAGATTAACCCGCCACACAATTCTAGAACTATCGCGGGGTCTCGCCTTCCAGCATCACGCGATGCATGACCCGCAATTGTGCCAGGTCATAATCCGCATTGGCGCGGTGCATGGTGCACCGGTTGTCCCAAATGACGAGATCGCCGTCGCGCCAATGATGGCGATACTGAAATTGCGGCTGAAAGGCGAAGTCGAAGAGGGTGTCGAGCAACGTGTCGCTCTCCTGATCGCTCCAGCCGAGAATACGTTCGATCCTGTTCGGATTGATGTAGAGCGACTTGCGACCGGTGAGTGGATGGGTGCGGATCAAGGGGTGGTCAACATCCGGCGTCTCTTCCTCTTCAACCTCCGATCTCTTGGCGACCCAAGACTGGTTGCGGCGGCTGAGATACTTATGCACAGCGCGTAGCCCCTCGATCCGCTGTCGAAGGTCCGGCGGAAGCGCGTCCAGCACCGCATAACAATTGATGAACTCCGTATCGCCGCCGGACTGCGGCAAGTTCACTGCATGGAGGAGGGTCAGCGTCGCAGGTTCCGCAAGATATGAATCATCGGTATGCCAATGCTTGGCCTGAACCAGCGGCTTGCCGTCAAGCATCGCCGGCCGGTTCGAGACAACGGAAACTTCGGGCGCACCCTCAATACGGTCATTCCGCAGCACGAAGGTCTTCAATAGTCCAAAAACGCGCCCCGCCGATGCTAATTGTCGCGGCGAAAAATGCTGGTTCCGGATGCAGACGACCAAATGATCCGTCACGGCCTGGCGCAGCTGCAAAGCGGTTTCATTATCAACCGGCGATGAGAGGTCGACTCCCGTCACCGCCGCCGCCATCGTGCTGCCCAGCATCTCGATCTCAAGGGCCACC
>CAXGSZ010000588.1:0-1847 GCA_964012455.1 uncultured Alphaproteobacteria bacterium | reverse complement strand
AGGAGAGCGGCGTCACATACGCCGGTTTGACGATTACCGGACAACCGACTGCGATCGCGGGCGCAACTTGGTGAACGATCAAATTAAACGGATGATTGAAGGCGCTGACGGCCACGACAACACCGATCGGCTCGAACTGGGTAAAGGCGACCCGGCCGGTAGATGATGGGTTAAGGCTCATCGGAATGACCCTGCCGCCTTCGGAGCGCAAGACCTCGACGCAATTCTCAACGCCGTCCGCCGCCCTGTCGATCTCAACTAGGGAATCCAGCAACGGTTTCCCGCCTTCGCGTGCCGCCGCGACAGCAAGTTCCTGGCGGCGCTCTTTGATAATCTCAGCTGCCTTGCGAAGAATTTCGATGCGCTGCGGCTTCGAGAGCCAGCCGTCGCGGTCACGGTAGAGCCCATGGGCAGTGGCAAGCGCGCTCTCCACATCCTCTCGGGTTGCGTTTGGCACGGTGGTAATCTCCGAGCCGTCGAATGGTGCCGTTACTGAAATATCAGTCATGTCTCACACCACGTAATATTGGATTTCTGATCAGTATAACGTAGAGAATATATTGAACGGCAGCGGTCACCCAAGTACAGGGTAGGAAGATTGGCGTCTGATTGGAAGAGCGGCAAGGACGAACGCGAGCGAGAATCTCCTGAGCCCTGGATCAGGGCCTGCGTCAGCTTTCTAGGCGGTAATCGCATCACCTCATGCGGCGCCAGGGGCGGCCGGGAAATGGTCACCGCCCTGGAGGCAGGTATAGCCGAGCGCGGCCTCGACTGGCGCGTCGAGAAGGCCCATTGCATGGGAAAATGCAATCTCAAACCGACAATGCGCCTTCTTCCGAATGGCCCCTATATAATTCGCATGCAAGAAAGCGATCTCACCGGCGTGCTGGACATGCTCGAAGAAAACGCTGTCGATGCATTGGCCTCCGCCTTTCCCTTGGCGGACGACAATGCCTAAGCAAGGCGGCACGACCTCCTTCGGCACTTTCGAGGATGCGCCGATCACCTTGCGTCGGACCGGCCGCAAGAAGTCGATATCGCTCGCCGTCCGCGACGGGTGTGTCGCGATTCTGGCGCCCCAGCAAGTTCCAGATTCAGAAATCCAAGAGCTTGTCGCACGCAAGGCAGCCTGGCTGCGGCGCAAACTTGCGAAATATGCAGAGGTGAAACGCCTGACAACGCGCGCCTTCGTCGACGGTGAAACCTTCATGTTCCTCGGCGAACGATATCCGCTTCAGGTTCGGAACGGGCCGAAGGCGCGGGCGGAACTCGAAGCCGGTGCCTTTGTCGTCCACGTCCGGCGATCGCACTCCACGGAGCGTCGCGCCCGCAGCATTCGCGCAGCTTTCCTGCGCTGGTACAAAGCAGAGGCAGCGACATTGATCGAAGACCGCGTCCGCCGATACGCGGCAAGAATGAATTTGTCTCCGGGCCAATTGTCGTTCCGCGACTACACGAGCATGTGGGGAAAATGCACCGGCGACGGCCATCTTTCATTCAACTGGAAACTGGTAATGGCGCCGCTTGGCATTGTCGACTATGTCGTCGTACACGAATTGGCACACCTTCGGTTTCTGAATCATTCGGCCGAATTCTGGAGTGTTGTAGAGACGGCCATGCCCGACTATCGATTACGCCGGAAGTGGCTAAAGGATCACGGCGGAACACTGGCGATTTGAAATTGGTACGCTAACATTCTCGGCGCCCTCAAAATTTTTACAATCACCTGCTGGTCCCGGTGGGCGAATCACACTAGGTATCACTCATCGCAATGAGGGAGTTCCGACTATGATCAATGTTGGTGATCAGGCGCCTGCCTTCAGCATCCCGAACCAGGATGGGACGAC
>CAXGSZ010000587.1:0-1850 GCA_964012455.1 uncultured Alphaproteobacteria bacterium | reverse complement strand
TGGTGCGGGAACAACTCCCGGATGCCGCTTGAAAAGTGCGTTTGATGTCGCTGGAAACATCAGGTTCGTCGGTGGTATATTTTATGCTAGTAAGGCTTAAAGCTCTGTAACGAATGTGCGATTTGGTCTGAATACGGCTGCAATCGATCTAAGATTAATAAACAGTGTCGCCGAAAAGAGGTGACGTGGGGACGGGGAGGAAACGGGGATGGCTAAAAACGACATCGAAATCGCGCGCGAAGCAAAGATGCAGCCGATCGCGGAAATCGGCGCGAAGCTCAACATACCGCAGGATGCCCTGCTGCAGTACGGGCCGGATAAGGCGAAGATATCTTTCGATTATATCAATTCTCTGCAAGACAAACCCGACGGTAAACTCGTCCTTGTTACCGCCATCACCCCGACGCCGGCAGGTGAGGGAAAGACGACAATGACGGTCGGCCTCGGCGACGGGCTGAATCGCATCGGCAAGAATGCCGCCATTTGCCTCCGAGAGCCCAGCCTCGGTCCGTGTTTCGGGATGAAGGGCGGCGCAGCCGGTGGAGGATATGCGCAGGTCGTCCCGATGGAAGATATCAATCTTCATTTCACTGGCGACATGCATGCGATTGGCGTCGCGCACAACCTGCTCTCCGCGATGCTGGACAATCATATTTATTGGGGCAACGGTGAAGGCTTGGATGCTCGGCGTGTGCAATGGCGCCGTGTCGTTGATATGAACGACCGCGCTCTGCGAGATGTTGTGGCCTCGCTTGGCGGGGTCGCCAATGGATTTCCGCGTCAGACAGGTTTTGATATTACCGTGGCGTCCGAAATTATGGCGATTTTCTGCCTTGCGACCGACCTGAAGGATCTGAGCAGGCGCTTGGCCAATATTGTTGTCGGATTTACTCGCGATCGGAGGCCGGTGCGTGCTGGTGCTCTGAAGGCCGACGGTTCAATGACAGCACTCCTCAAGGATGCACTGGCTCCAAATTTGGTCCAGACGCTGGAGAACAACCCGGCGATTGTCCATGGCGGACCCTTCGCAAATATCGCGCATGGCTGCAATACCGCGGTCGCGACGAAAACGATGCTTAAAATGGCGGATATCGTGGTCACGGAAGCCGGCTTTGGCGCTGACCTCGGTGCTGAAAAATTCTTCGACATCAAGTGTCGCAAGGCGGGTCTTCGCCCGGAAGCGGCGGTGATCGTCGCTACGGTCCGGGCGCTGAAGATGCATGGCGGTGTCGCTCGCGACGATCTAGGAAGCGAGAACCTGGAGGCCCTGAAGGAAGGACTGGCGAATCTCGATCAGCATATTTCGAACATCAAGAAGTTTGGCGTGCCGCCGGTTGTCGGTATTAACCGTTTCCATGCGGATACGGAGACCGAATTGCAGATGGTCAAGGAGCATTGCGAGGCGCAGGGTGTGCCGGCCTATGTCTGCACCCATTGGGCCAATGGCGGCGCCGGCACCGAGGCGCTTGCGAAGAAGGTCGTCGAGGTGCTCGACAGCGGAGAAGCGGATTACAAGCCGATTTATCCGGATGAAATGCCGCTGCTTGAGAAGATTGAGACGATCGCCCGCGAGATTTACCGGGCTGACGGGGTGACGGTGGACAGCCGCGTCCTGAATCAATTGAAGGATTTCGAAGAGGAGGGATTCAGTCACTTCCCGGTCTGCATGGCGAAGACCCAGTACAGCTTCTCGGCTGACCCGACTTTGCGGGGGGCGCCGCGTGGTTTCACCGTGCCGATCCGCGAAGTTCGCCTATCGGCTGGCGCGGAGTTCATCGTCGCCATTGCAGGTGACATTATGACGATGCCGGGTCTTCCGAGGAACCCTGCCGCGCACAGTATATTTGTGA
>CAXGSZ010000586.1:0-1852 GCA_964012455.1 uncultured Alphaproteobacteria bacterium | reverse complement strand
ATGGCGGAGAAAGTTTGTTCGGATGCCGTCCAGACGCTGGGCGGTTACGGCTATGTCGGCGGCTTCCCAGCAGAGCGCTACTACCGCGACGTTCGCGTCTGCAAGATTTACGAGGGCACGTCGGACGTGCAGCGTATGCTCATCGCACGTTCGCTTGCCGCCTGAGCCTTGATCTATCTCTGCCGACATTCCGAAACCGTATGGAACCGCGAAGGCAGGTTGCAGGGTCATAAGAACTCTGAACTGACGGCACGCGGCGAAGCGCAGGCGAGGCGCATGGGAGAAGCCTTGAAGCGCGAAATCGACGGTATCGACGCCTACCAACTAATCGCAAGCCCCCTTTCACGTACCCGAAAGACAGCGGAAATCGTGTGCGAGGTTATCGGCCACGACCATTACAAAATCACGCTCGACGACCGTCTCATGGAGATCAGCTGGGGTGCATGGGAAGGCTTTACACGACCCCAGATCGAAGCGCGGTGGCCCGGCATCTACGACCGACGACGCAAGAATAAATGGGAGTTTTGTCCGCCGAGTGGCGAGAGCTATGCCTTGTTGAGCGAGCGGGTCGGGGGCTGGCTCAAGGATATCACAGAGACGGATAAGCTGATCGTAGTCACACATGGTGCGGCCGGCCGCGCTATTCGTGGCGTATATGGCCGGATGCCACCCGGCGCAGCCATCGGTCTCGGAGAACCGCAGGACGCATTCTTTCTGCTGTCTCGCGGCAAAATCACAGAGATCCCAGTCGATGCCGGTGAAAACTTACGATGAACTGCGACTACATGCTCCTACGCCAGGCCGGGTATCCCAACGGCGGTGGAGAACATGTTCGATTTCATTATTGTTTTCATTCCTGGCTCTTTTACTCCGCTGCGATTGTTGCGATAGCCCGCTTTTCCAGGCCACCAAGCTCAATGATGAATTCCGCGATCTCCGCAACGCCCTTACCCACTTTTAGATTAGTGAAGTAAAAGGGGCGTACGCCCCGCATTTTCTTTGCGTCCCGATCCATAACCGGAAGGCTGGCGCCGACAAATTCCGCTAGGTCGGTCTTGTTGATTATTAATAAGTCGGATCTCGTGATGCCCGGGCCACCTTTGCGTGGAATCTCCTCGCCGGCGGCAACATCTATCACATACAAAGTGATGTCCGCCAATTCGGGCGAGAACGTCGCCGCGAGGTTATCACCACCGGACTCAATGAAGATTAACTCGAGCTTCGGAAAGCGACCAACCAAGTCTTCTACGGCTGCAAGGTTCATCGATGCGTCCTCGCGGATCGCGGTATGCGGGCATCCGCCAGTTTCCACGCCCATAATACGCTCCGGCTCGAGCGCACCGCTGCGCGTGAGCGCCTCCGCATCTTCGCGCGTGTAAATATCATTGGTGATAGCCGCTATGTCATACCTATCGCGCATTGCCTTGCAGAGCGCATCGGTGAGAGAGGTTTTGCCGGCGCCGACAGGACCACCGATCCCGACCCGAAGCGGTCCATTATTGTTCATCATGTTCTGAATAACCTTGTGTATTGGGTTTCGTGTTGCATGGAGGCCCAATCGACCGTCGGTGTCGCGGCCCCAAGATCATCAATTTCGATATCCACGAGTAAAGGAGTTTGATCTTCAATAACCTGTTCAAGCGACGACATAACGCGTTGGCCATCGGTCTGACCGAGTGGTACCGACCTCACCGCTGCGGAAACCAGGTTCGCTGCCAAGGCCTGCAGGAACGCGGCGAGGCCGGCCACGAGAGGCACACCATGAAATCCGCACGTCGCACCGACGGCGACGGCATAACCTGGCTTGCGACCCGCCTCGCAAGACATTGCGTGCAGACTGTTCAATCCGTCA
>CAXGSZ010000585.1:0-1855 GCA_964012455.1 uncultured Alphaproteobacteria bacterium | reverse complement strand
CAGCTCTGTATGGCGTCTCGCTCGGCCGCATTTACAACTCGGCCCGCGCAGTTGGTTATGGCCGCTGGGCGTTGGAACAAGCACTCGACTATGCCGGCGTCCGGGAGGCCTTCGGCAAAACTATTTCGGAATTCCAAGGCGTCACCTTCCCCCTAGCGGAAAGTGCGACCGAACTGCACGCGGCACATCTGATGGCGCTTAATGCAGCGACGCTGCTCGACCGAGGCGACGCGGCTGTGAAGGAGCTATCCATGGCCAAAGCCTATGCGGTCCAGGTTGGCTACAAGGCGGTCGATCGCGCCATGCAAACACATGGCGCCATGGGTTTCACGAATGAGCTTGGCCTGTATCATGCCTGGCATGCACTGCGCATCGTCAACGTCGCGGACGGGACGAACGAAATCCTCAATCGCACGATCGTTCAGCGCCTCATGAAAGGCGACCGGGAGCTCTAAGATTCCTTGCTTCGCGACCGTTCCTAGAACGGAATCCAGGAATGCTTCCTTCCATAGTGCAGGTAGCTCGCATTGGCGCCCACACGGAGCCCAACACCGGTCCGCATCGGCGCCAGAATGACGTCTCCGCTCTGCTGGTAATTCACGCCCACGCCCGCAACAAACTAGAAGCTGCCGCTGACGCCCGGATAGCGCTTGTAGATATCATCCGGATTCTTGATACCGTAGACGAGCGTCATCGACTTCGCCGCATTCCCACCGAAATCGATACCGACTGAAGGGCCCTGCCAATATACTTTGCGCTTGGCGCCATTCTTGATATTGAGCTCACCGTTTCCGTAGCGCAGGCCGACAAAGAACGCGCCCCCTACTTCCTCACCGAGGATATAGGCGCTTGGCCGCCCGAGTTCGCTGAACACTTTCTCGACCGCCGCGGCTAAGCCGCCAGAGGTCTCACCAAAAAATCCGCGTGCCGCATTCAGGATTTCATTCTCGGTGTAGAAATAATTGTTTGCCTTGACCTCGATTGGTGCTGCCAAGAGGAACAGGCCGGCCGCCATAGCCATTGCGAACTTCGTTAGGTTTCGCATATCACATTCCTTTGTCGGAAGAATCACGTTCCCTATTATGGCAGAATTTCTGGCGAATCGTTATAGAGGATACCATGCGCAGCAAAACCGCCATCCGGATCGTTGAGTGCCATGCCGAAGGGGAAGTCGGCGACGTCATTGTCGGCGGAGTAGCGCCACCAGCAGGTGATACCGTATGGGCTCAATCCAGGCATATTGCCGAGGACGAGGTTTTAAGGAATTTCGTCCTAAACGAGCCACGCGGCGGCGTCTTCCGTCATGTCAATCTGCTGGTTCCGCCGAAGCATCCAGAAGCCGACGTCGCCTTCATCATAATGGAGCCCGCGGACACGCCACCGATGTCGGGCTCGAATTCGCTCTGCGTTGCGACCGTTTTATTGGAGACGGGTATCCTGCCGATAGAGGAACCAGAGACACGGCTGACACTTGAGGCGCCGGGAGGCTTGGTATCCGTTGCGGCCTCTTGCGAGGACGGTCGAGTTCAGAGCGTCCGTGTGCGGAACCTGCCCTCTTTCGCGGATAAGCTGGACACCTCAATCAAGGTCGAAGGTCTTGGCACGCTCCGCGTCGATACCGCCTTCGGTGGCGACAGCTTCGTGTTGGTGGATGCCAACCCCCTGGGGTTTTCGCTAAAGCCGGACGAGGCTCGGGATATAGCGGTGCTCGGCACGCGAATTACCGCTGCTGCAAACGCGCAACTGGGCTTTACCCATCCCGAATTGCCAGACTGGAAGCACATATCATTCTGTCAGATGACCGCGCCGCTAGAAAAACGCAAGGGCACGACATTTGGCCGCAACGCCGTCGCCA
>CAXGSZ010000584.1:0-1862 GCA_964012455.1 uncultured Alphaproteobacteria bacterium | reverse complement strand
GGCTGTTCCAGGCCGGTCGCCGATAGCGCTGAAGCGGCAACAATCACCCGGGGCCCCAGCCTGAACGCCTGTGTTCCTCGGTCCGGCTCGCGATCGACTATCGCGACCGCCTGAAACTCGGCGTCCCCAATCCGAAACAGCCCGCCGATCGTAATGCCGAGATGCTCAAGTAAGCGCGAGTCGACTGCGGCCCCCCAAACACCATCCTCCTGAGCACGAATGCGCGCCAGATTACCGCCATCACGAAGCTTAACGCCGCCATAAAGAGGATAGCCCTCATCCACGGCCTTTAACTCGACAAGGCGCTGTCGCCCCGGACCGGATATCGGCCGTGCCATGGTGCGTAACTCGATAACGGTTGAGATGCCGGCGGTTTGCGCCTGCAGCCATTCCAGTTGTTCACGTGACGCCCGGCGATGGGTAAAGGCGAGATCGACGTCACCGCCCAGCAAGACGCGCCCCTCGGCCTTAAGTCCCGCGGTCAATGCGGCAGCTAGGGAACCGACGCCGGCAACCGCAGCCACGCCGAGCGCAAGACAAGCGATCAGAACGCGGAACCCCCGGACACCCGATCTCAGTTCACGGAGTGCGAAACGGCACGCGACGGACCATCCACTCATGCGCCGGCGCCCGCCTGCATTTCGTTCATTGAGGGGTCGAGACGGCCATCGACCATCCGGACGGTCCGTTCGCAACGGGCGGCAACCGCGTTATCGTGCGTGATCAGCATCAGGGTGGTGCCCGCCCGCGCGGCAAGACCGAACATCATCTCAACGATACGGCCACCGGTTTCGCCATCCAGGTTGCCTGTGGGTTCGTCGGCCAGCAAAAGATGCGGCTCGACCGCAAAAGCACGAGCCAAGGCAACACGTTGCTGTTCACCCCCGGACAATTGACCCGGATAGTGTAAAAAACGATGCTCCAGCCCTACCGCCTCAAGCGCCGCTTCAGCCCGCTCGAAGGCGTCGCGCCGCCCGGCAAGTTCCATCGGCACCGCGACATTCTCGCGGGCATTCATTGTCGGAATTAAGTGGAAAGACTGGAAAACTACGCCGACTTCGTCCCGCCGGAAGATTGCGAGACCGTCTTCATCAAGTGCCGAGATCTCACGGCCAGCAACCCAAATCTGCCCGCCGGTGATTTGCTCCAGCCCAGCAATGGTCATGATCAACGAAGTCTTCCCGGAACCGGACGGGCCGACAACGCCGACGGTTTCGCCCCTATCGACCGTTAGGTTTATCCCTCGCAGGATGTTGACCTCACCGGCATCGCTCTTAAGTGAAAGCTGCACGTCCTGGAGCCGGACCATCGGATCCGCCGCAGAAAATGAATTCATGTTTACACCGCTTCCGATCGCCGAGAAAACCTTTCGTCCATATGGCAAGGCGTGCCGCCGATTCAACGTTTGGATTGCACTTGGCGGGGCTACGCTGGGAGTGTTTGCTTGCCTTTTGTTCGCCGTACCGACGACGGCCGGAGCGAAACAGGTCCGCATATTGGCCTTGGGCGACAGCCTGACCGCGGGATACGGACTTTCCCAGTCAGATTCATTTCCATCGCAGTTATCGCGACGTTTGCGCGACGCGGGGATTGCCTCCGAAATTGTAAATGCCGGCGTATCGGGTGACACTACGAGCAGCGCGCTACAGCGACTAGATTGGCTGATGGGAGAAAGATACGACTTAGCCATTGTTGAGTTAGGCGCCAACGACGCGCTGCGGGCGGTAGACCCTGATCTGACACGACATAATCTCGAAAAGATTGTCGAGAAACTAAGGGCGACAGGCAGCACCATTCTCCTGACCGGTATGAAAGCACCGCGCAATCTCGGTGACGAATACGCGAAACGCTTCGATGCGCTG
>CAXGSZ010000583.1:0-1874 GCA_964012455.1 uncultured Alphaproteobacteria bacterium | reverse complement strand
ACGGGTCGGCGATTCCCAGAGTGTATAGAATCCGGCCCGCGGCTCTATGGCGAGCCGCATGCCGCACTCCGACATCAAACTGGACAAAACCTTCAGGCGCTTGCGGTACATCTCGCGATACTCAGCGATGCCAGCCTGATCCTCTTCCAGGGAGACCAGCACGCCTGCGGCCATCGGTGCGACAAACCCGGCGTCGGTCTTACCCTTCACTTCCTTCATATCGCCGATGAAGTCGGTAGAGCCGACCATGGCGCCTATATGCCAGCCCGTCCCGTTGCCGATCAGCTTGGCGGCGGTAAACGCCTCACACCAGGAAAGCTCGGGAAATTCGACAGTCACCTCGCTCAAGGTCGCACAGTCATCGGAATGACTGAGCGAGATGTAGGCGGCGTCATTAAAGAGACGGATGTCATTATCGCTGCAGTACTGGCAAAGCTCGCGGAACCAGGCGCCGTCGGCGATCTGGCCAGACGGATTGTGCGGGTAGTTGGTCATTACCAGACCGGCCCCGGCCGGAATATCTTCTGGGGCAAACCGGAACCCGTTTCCCGAATTCAACGGCAAGGCGACATGCGTGACCTTCGGATGGTAAACGCACCAGTCGGCCGGAATGGGATATCCCGGCTTGGTCATCGTCGCGACGGTCATCTCTTCGAGGGCACAACCACAGGCGAGCGGCAAGAGGCCAAGGATCGGCTTCACACCGGAAATCGGTACGTAGTCGACATCATCCTCAGGCAATCCCCGTTTCAGATGCGCCCGCACGAAGCGCGACGAGAAATCCGGTACGGCCGGACTGTCGTTGTACTGGTAGGCATGCATCGCCTCGTCTTCGCTCATGATCGCATCGCGGGCGGCCTTGCGCGCACTCATCAATGCGGCACCCTTGGGCTCACCAATAGAGAGATCGAGCAAGGCCTGGCCCCGATCCAGCGCCTCGCTCCGTTTGGCGCGGATCTTCTGAAACACGTTGGCGCCGCCTGCCGGCAATCTAGATCGTCGCATGAACCTCACTCCGGAAAAATGCTGCGCTAAACTAAGTACCGGGAAGGATTTTGCAAATCCGGGTTATGCACGTGGCTGCCCAACACCACCCTGATGCGAGAATGCACCGACATCTAGCACTGTCCCGGAAATTTGCTCCGCATCATCCGACAACAAGAACGCGACCGCATTGGCGATATCACGGGGACGGTTGCCGCGGCCACTTGCCGTCGCAACCTTCGGCAGGCGACCCTGGTTCGCCATGATCTCAACCATGCCGGATGCCGTCTGTGGCCCAGGGACCACGACATTGATCCGGATACGGTCGGTCAAATGGTCGTAGGCAAGAGCAGAACTCAACGCGAAGACACCGCCTTTGCTGGCGCCATAAGCCAGGAGACCGGCTTTACCCCAACCGGCTCCAGAACCGATATTCACGATGGCACCACCGCCCGCGTCCCGCATGTGCGCAATAGCTGCCTTACAGAGCAGGAACTGCCCCTTGAGATTGACCGCTACAACGCGATCGAATGTCTCCTCGTCGGTGTCGAGGATGGTGCCAGTCGGTCGGATTGCGGCGTTGTTGACGGCGCCGTGGACACGGCCGAACGTCCTGAGTGCATGTTCCATGACCCGGTCCACGTCGACCGCACTGGAAACATCGGCCTCCAGCACCTCGCCCGCGAGACCGGCGTCGGAAAGGGCACGCCGCGTGCCATCTATACCGTCTGCAGCGGCACTGCCCGGCTGAGCCGAATCGAGGCCGAACCCGACGACATTCCAGCCACGCTCTGCCAATTCGAACACGATCCCGCGGCCGATCCCATACGTTCCACCCGAAACAACCACCGTCTTTGCTTCCGCCATTCTTCAAGCTTCCTTCGCATTCC
>CAXGSZ010000582.1:0-1878 GCA_964012455.1 uncultured Alphaproteobacteria bacterium | reverse complement strand
TCGCGGCCGCGGCCGGCAGCACTTTCGCCTCGGCACCGAACCATTCATCCTCATACGCAGCAGAAAGAATTTCTTCGGGACGCGCCACCGCAGTCCCAACCTTGCCAACGACGACGCCCGCCGCCGTATTGGCGAACTGGGCCGCCTCTCCCAATGTTGTTCCGGCTGCCAGCGCCGCGGCGACCGCCGCCGCAACCGTATCTCCTGCGCCAGAAACGTCATACACCTCCTGCGCCCGCGCCGGAAAATGATGGGCCGCGTCCGCATTGACCAAAGTCATACCCTGTTCACTGCGCGTCGCGAGCACCGCACCGACACCGCTCGCCTCCATTAAATTGCGGCATGCCGCCAGGACGGCAGCATCATTATGCGTTGGCATCCCCGTCGCCGCCGCCAATTCCTGTCTGTTCGGCGTCACAACGCTTGCTCCTGCATACCGGGCATATTCGGTTCCCTTGGGATCGACAACGACGGGTCGTCCGGCTTCGCTTGCGAAGCCGATCACCCGCGCCAAAAGCGCGTCCGTCAGCACGCCCTTGCCGTAATCCGACAGAAGCAGGACACCCGCATCCTGGACTTCGCGTGTGACGGCATCAGCGATCGTATCCGCAATGTGATCCGCAACATCTTCAACTGTTTCTCGGTCGGCACGCATCATCTGCTGGCCGCCCGCAATATACCGCGTCTTAATAGCCGTGCGGCGACCCGGGACGACGTGCAATCCGTCTGCCGTCTGACCTTCCCCAGTCACGAGGTCACGAATCTCCGAGCCGGCGGCATCGTCACCGACCGTCGCGGACATGAAGATCTCGCAGCCCAGGGCCGCCAGATTACGCAACACATTGCCGGACGCGCCCAGCATCACCATTTCGTGGGTGACGGAAAATACCGGGATTGGCGCTTCCGGCGAAATGCGGTCAACCGTGCCGTCGACAAATCGATCGAGCATAACATCGCCGACAACAACGATCTTCACACCGCAGAGGCGTTCGATAATATCGGCAGTAGAAGCATTGTCTGTCATAATTTCCAACTCCCGCAAATCGCCGCGTTTACGTTTGCAGTGACCCGCCCACATCGATTTTTATGATTGGAATTTTAGTGCATCATCCTCTTTTTCTCCATGGGGACGATGTTTTCAGGTGCGGGCGGTCGGTATCCGGGAGCTGATTGCGGGCGCTTTGTCTTGTTATGGCTCCGCCATTGTTTGATGACTTTCCGGGCTTCTCTTAGGGTGTGGAATATCTCCCCATTAAAGAGTTCGTCCCTGAAACGGGCGTTGAAGCTCTCGCAATAGCCATTCTCCAAGGGTGACAAAGGCTCGATAAAGCGGCCTCTGCGCCGACGGCCTTGATCCATTGCCTGACGGCTTGCGCGATAAATTCCGGGCCATTATCGGAGCGGAAGTAGGCTGGAACACCTTGAATGACGAATAGACCAGTCGGCCTATCGATAACATCCGTCGAATTTAGCCTTTTCTTCAATCTGATCGCCGTGCATCCTCGACTGAACCTGTCGAGAATGTTTTGCGTTCGGCAGGCAGGCTATCTTCGGTCCGATTCCGGACGAAGTCTTATGACCAAGCGTGATCGACGTGCCGGGGCCTGAGACAATTACACGAGCCATCATTGAGCCAGAGCCACCTTATCTTCGGTTGTTTTATGAGAACCTTCAGCCCCTAACGGCGCCGCAGACTTTCGACCCGCTTGTCATTCAATTGCCATCCTGCATCTCTCAGCATGGCTGCTGTACGACGATAATACGTTTAATTCCGTAATCTGGACCTGGCGAATAGCGTCAATACGAGACACGCTTTGCAATACCAGCACTTCTGCCTGACGTAGCTTCGTGACAATCTCCTCCGGTTTCTCGTTTTCT
>CAXGSZ010000581.1:0-1882 GCA_964012455.1 uncultured Alphaproteobacteria bacterium | reverse complement strand
GACCACGACCTACGTTCTGCCAGAGAACTTCAATCTCCGTCTCGGCGATATCGCAACGACGCTGCCTCAGTTGAGCCTCTGGTCCGCCTCCGTCTTTGCGATGGCTGCTTTCGCAAAATTGGTGGTCGGTCACCTCGTGGACCGGTATTCGGCACGGACGATCTTTGCATTCGTGACCCTTACCCAGGCTGTGCTGTGTGTGTTGATGTTCAATCTCTTCGGTGGCCCTGCGCTGATCGTATCACTCGCTGTTATGCTCGTCGTCTTCGCCCAGATTCCGATCAACGACGTTCTCGTCGGACGGGTTGCTAACAGCGATTGGCACAGCCGGACTCATGTGGCACGCAGTTTCGTCACCTTTTGTGTCATGTCGTTCACCCTGTCCGGAATCGCCGTGATCCTGTAGCGCTACAATTTCATCGTAATCTTCATGATTCTGGCTGGTTCCGCTGCGCTCATCTTCGTCGCCGTGCTGCAGTTGTCCATAATCGCGGCGATTACCGGGGTCTTGACAGCCCTCGCGTAGAAAAAAACCGCTTCACTCACACGCCGCGCGTGAGGATTGCCTTTCCTATAACTTTGCGCGCGGCGATGACGCGAAAAGCCTCCTCGACATCTTCAAGCGGAAAACGGTGCGATATATGGGTGTGTATATCACCCGCCGACGCCCAGCCAAGCAAGGATTCCAGATTGCGCTGGGAGGTCTCGGGATTGCGACGGCTGAATTCCCCGGCTCGAACGCCGGTGATGGACGCGCCCTTGATCAGCAGGTGGTTGGTCTTCGCCATCGCGCGCCGTCCTGAGGTAAAACCCACAACCACAATTCTCGCACCCCAGGCGAGACACCGCATAGTCTCGTCGAAGGCATCGCCGCCGACGGGGTCGAAGGCCACGTCGATACCGCGACCATCTGTCAGGGCTTTCACCTGATCCCGGAACCCGTCGCGATAATCCAGGACATAATCTGCGCCCAGGTATTGAAGGGCCGCGAGTTTTTCTTTGCCGCGGGCAAGCGCAATTACCGTCGCCCCAAGGCGCTTGGCCACCTGTACGGCTGCATGTCCCATGCCGCCCCCGGCGCCCAGGATCAATGCAGTCTCCCCGCTCTGGAGGCGGCCTCCCTGGAGGAGCCCGTGATAGGCGGTGATGAAGGCCGAGCGGAAGCCGGCCGCCTCCTCCAACGACATCGTTGCGGGAACGGCAATCAGTCGGTCAGCCGCGACAACGGTTTCCTCGGAGAAGCCACCCGGCCGATGGCCGGCCATCACGCGGTCGCCGACCGAGAAGCCGGTGACGTCATTGCCTATGGCGGTAACGGTGCCTGCCGATTCCATCCCCGGCACGAATGGTGGCTCCGGTCGCAGCTGGTAGCCGCCCTGACACATAAGGTAGTCGACGTAGTTGACGCCCCAGGCTTCGTTGCGAATCAGCGCTTCGGCCGGTCCTGGTTCGGGCGCCACCTCATCCCGAATCTCCAGTTCCGGCCAGTCGGCCAACTTCGTGCAGTATATAACCTTCATGCGGGTTCGCCCCTTGACACTTTTCGTCTGTGCCCTTCGATTCCTTCAACGATTTGGCGGTCCTACCGGCGAGTTCAACGTCGCCGACCATCCTGGCACTAGGAGGTAGCATGTCCGACGGGGCAAAACTCGCGGTCGATATCGGCGGCACGTTTACGGATTTGGTTCTCGAGAAGGGCGGTGAGCGGCATCAGGCCAAGCTGCTGACGACGCCGGCTGCACCGGAAGAAGCAGTTCTTGAGGGCACCAAGCGGATTCTCGCGGAGTCGAACACCCCGCTCGATGCCGTCGAACTGGTGATTCACGGAACGACGCTCGCGACGAACGCCCTAATCGAGCGCAAGGGCGCCAAAACCGGGCTG
>CAXGSZ010000580.1:0-1905 GCA_964012455.1 uncultured Alphaproteobacteria bacterium | reverse complement strand
TCCAGCACTTTTCCTTCCGCCGAAATATGCAGCAGGTTGGCGTCGACGGAGAACGGCGCCTCGCCGCGCTTGTCTTTCGGAACCGGAATCTGGTGCTGTTCCGCGTATTCGATAAGCCGTGTACGGCTTGTCAGGTCCCATTCACGCCAAGGCGCGATGACCTTGATGTCCGGGTTGAGGCCGTAATATCCGAGTTCGAACCGCACCTGGTCGTTGCCCTTGCCGGTCGCGCCATGAGCGACTGCGTCGGCGCCGGTCTCAGCGGCGATCTCGATCTGACGTTTGGCGATCAGCGGCCGTGCAATGGAGGTGCCGAGGAGATAGATCCCTTCATAGACCGCATTGGCACGGAACATCGGAAAGACGAAATCGCGAACGAATTCTTCCCGCTGGTCTTCGACGTAAATTTCCTTCACGCCAAGCATCTCCGCCTTCAGGCGCGCAGGCTCCAACTCTTCGCCCTGTCCAAGATCGGCGGTGAATGTGACCACTTCGCAATCATAGACGTCCTGCAACCAGCGCAGGATGACGGATGTATCGAGGCCGCCTGAATAGGCGAGTACGACTTTTTTGACGTCCGATTTCTCGTCGGTCATGGGATTTTCCGGACCGTGTGATGGCTCCCTGAGACGCGCGCGGAGTATAGGGCTTTCCGGCTGCTCGGCAAGCGCTTGCAATGCTCACCGAATCCCGATTAGGTGGCCGCTGGGCAATGGGCGGGCGCTGTCCCGGGTCACAGGGAGATCGTTGAATATGACGAAGCTGACAGAGGAAGAACTGGCGGCACTGGCGGCATTGGACACACCTACCGTATGCAATGCGCTGGAGATCGTGGCACCGGAACGCCGTGGCTTAGGCTATACGACTAAGCCACTCGTCTGCGCCCGCCCGGCGCTTGCGCCTATCGTAGGATACGCCCGCACGGCACGCATCCGGGCGAAAACACCGCCTCAGCGCGACGCCGCGACGATGAAGCAGCAACGCCTCGACTACTACAAATACATCGACGAAGGCCCGAAACCTTCGGTGACGGTTATTGAGGATCTGGACGAGCCGGCGGGGTTCGGTGCGTTCTGGGGTGAGGTGCAGTCTAACATCCACAAAGGGCTAGGCTGTCTCGGCGTGGTGACGAGCGGCAGCGTGCGCGACATTCCCGATTGCGCCGACGGCTTCCAGATGATCGCCGGCTCATTCGGCCCGTCGCATGCCTGGGTGCATCTTGTCGATTTCGATACGGAAGTTTCCATCCATGGCTTGAATGTGGCGCCGATGGATATCGTCCACGCAGACCAACATGGTGCAGTCGTGATACCGCTCGCTGTGGCGAAAGAGGTGCCGGAGGCAGCGGCAATGATCGCGCGGAAGGAAGCGGTGACAATCGGTGCGGCGCAGGAGCCCGGCTTCGACTTCGAGCGCCTGAAACAAGCGATGGGCGACGCGGAAGACGTGCACTAGGAGGCGATTGAAATGAAGGTCGGCGTTTGCCTTACGTTAACCGAAGACCGATCGTCCATGCGGGATTCGCTCGTCGATGCGGCCACGCGAGCGGAACGCATCGGTTTTGACGGTATCTGGTTTTTCGACAGCATCGGCCGTGCCAGGGCGTTACCGGACCCATTGATCGGTCTGTCAGTCGCGGCCGCCGTGACTGAGAAGATAGCCCTTGGGACGTGCATCTATCAGGTGCCGTTGCGGAACCCGGTGGAGCTGGCGCATCGCATGGCCACGGTTCAATTGGTCGCGGGAGATCGGCTGCTTTGGGGTGTTGGCGCCGGATCGACGCAGGACGATTTTTCTGCCGTCGGCGAGGTTTACGAGGCCCGGTTCAAGAAACTCCGCGCCGCCTTGCCGCATATGCTAAAGTTGTGGGCGGGCGAGACTGTCGACGATGTCAATCTGCAGCCC
>CAXGSZ010000579.1:0-1913 GCA_964012455.1 uncultured Alphaproteobacteria bacterium | reverse complement strand
GCGGGCTCGACCATCAGCAACGGACCGCCAAACCCGCCGGCGACGCGCCCGCGGCACGTCCGAATGCCATTCCTGGGGACGCACGCCAAACCGGACCTCGAAGCGCTCGAGGAACTGAGCGGTCAACGCGATCTCCGGCAACAGCACGAGGACCTGACGCCCGGCCGAAATCGCTTTAGCAATCGCTTCGAAATATACCTCCGTCTTGCCGGAACCGGTTACGCCATCAAGTAACGCAACGGAGAACGACGATGCTTCGATGCGATCGACAAAATCTGCCGCGGCTTCTGCCTGCGCGTCGGAAAGTTCGGGGCCGGGCCGGGTTGGGTCGGGCTGCGGTAGCGGCACGTCGTCGGATATTTCCACGGCGTCAAGCACACCGATCCCCGCCAGAGTACGAACCACGCCGGCGCCGACCGCCGCTTCCCGCGCCAAGTCGGTAGCTCCGCGAGCCGGGCCATCCCGCAATACTTCGATCACCCGCGTCCGAGCGGATGTTTCGCGGTAGTCCGGGATCATCTCCGCCAAACGGTAGACAATGCGAGGTCGGCCTGGTGTCAGCGCTTCGGGTATGCTCACCGCCATACGCAGTACCGCGCCGGGAACCGACATTGAATACGCCGCGACCCAGTCGACGAAACGCCGCATCGATACCGTCATCGGCGGCGTTTCGAGTCGCGCTTCAATGTCGCGTAAACGCGATTCGTCGACGGAATTCGCTGCCGGATACCCGGATGTATCGATAGGGTCCCAGACAACACCGGCCCGCATCTGCTTACCAAGCGGTACTTGGACGAAATCCCCTGGAATCACTGACAAATCCTGCGGCACGCGGTAGTCATACGGACCCGCCAACGGCAGCGGCAGCAGCACTCGAACCCGCTTCGCCGCGCCCTCGCGACAGTCGGTTGAACTGGCACCCGAATTTTCCATCCGATAGAGTGTAAACATCATTCGTCGCGGCGCCAGATGGCAGCGACATAAGGGCTTAAGAGGGTTGAGGAGCACTATGAAATTTTTCGTGGATACCGCCGATGTTGATGCAATTCGCGACTTGGCCGATACAGGCCTTGTCGACGGCGTGACAACAAATCCGTCCCTGATTGCAAAGAGCGGCAGGGATTTCGTCGAAGTGGTCCAAGAGATATGCGACATCGTCGACGGGCCAATCAGTGCTGAAGTGACCGCGACCGAATTCGATGCTATGTTGGAGGAAGGCTGCAAACTGGCTGAGATTCATAAGAACATCACGGTCAAAGTCCCTTTGACCCGGGATGGCCTGAAGACCTGCAAGGCACTGTCGGGAGACGGCACCATGGTCAACGTGACGCTGTGCTTCTCTGCGAATCAGGCGCTCTTGGCGGCTAAGGCGGGAGCGACTTTCATCTCGCCGTTTGTCGGAAGATTGGATGATATCGGGACCGAGGGCATGCAGCTCATCGACGAAATCGTGCAGATTTACGCTAATTATCCGGATTTGAAAACCGAGGTACTGGTTGCGTCCGTGCGCTCTCCGATGCATGTGCTGGAAGCGGCAAAAATCGGTGCTGGCGTCGCGACTTTGCCGCCAGACGTGCTGCACGCAATGTTCAAGCACCCTTTGACCGACAAGGGTCTCGATGCCTTCCTCGCCGATTGGCAGAAGACCGGCCAATCAATCCTCTAGGCGGAGCACATGACGCGCGATTTGACTGATTCTACCGAGGCGCCAGAAGTCACGGCAACGCAGGTTATCGATTTTCTTCAACGACACCCGGACTTTTTAAACCGCCATCCGGAGGCCTTCGAAAACCAGTCGGCGCCGGAGCGAAAGTTGGGCGCCGGACTCGTAGATTTCCAATCCTTCATGATTCAACGACTACGCGCCGACGTAGCCGTTCATTCCGACCGCCAACGAGAGCTGATCGATACAA
>CAXGSZ010000578.1:0-1918 GCA_964012455.1 uncultured Alphaproteobacteria bacterium | reverse complement strand
AGGGCGATGTCGAGACCCCCAAAACGTTCCAAAGTCGCATCGACGAAGGCCTGCGTCGCAACCGGATCCGCAACGTCCGCTGCCGCATACGTGGCGTTCTCCTCACCGATATCTGCTACCACACTCTTTAGCGCCGCCTCGTCCAGATCAACCAGCATGACCTTGGCGCCCTCCGCCACGAAGAGCTTCGCCGCGGCGGCGCCGATTCCGCCAGACCCGCCAGTGATAATCGCGATCTTGCCGTCCAATTTTGCCATGATAAACCTCTCTAGAATGGGGCTTAGCCTAAACGCTCCGAGATGACTCCATCAGCCAGCGGCTGCGACAAGAGAGCGCGTAGTCATCGTCCGGCCATCCGCGCGCCCTCGACATTCATCGCGAAAAAGACCTTAACCGAATTGCCCATCAATGTAGCGCATGCGGTCGCGCACGGAAACGCGGAACGTCTGTGGCGTCTGCCGCCCACCCGCCTATCTGATTGAGAAACACGGACGAAGGATAAATTCATGGCACCCATCGACCTCTATTTCTGGCCGACGCCGAACGGCTGGAAGATCACCTTGATGTTGGAGGAATGCGAACTTCCCTATGACATAAAATACGTCGACCTTTCGAAGCGGGAGCAGTTCGAACCGGACTTCCTGAAGATTTCGCGAAACGGCCGCATGCCGGCCATCGTTGACCCGGAAGGCCCGGGCGGCGCGCCGATTTCGATCTTCGAATCCGGCGCGATCCTTCAGTATCTAGGCAACAAGACTGGCAAGTATTACCCCATCGACCAGCTCGCCCGTAGCGAGGTCGAGCAGTGGCTTTTCTGGCAGATGGGGGGGCTCGGTCCGATGGCCGGGCAGGCAGCCCATTTCCGGAATTACAAAGCCGACAAGATCGACTATGCGATAGAGCGCTACACCAACGAGGTCATACGGCTCTACGGTGTGATGGAAGGACGGCTCGCCGATCGTGATTTTCTTGCTGGAGATTTTTCCATTGCAGACATGGCGTGCTGGCCCTGGATCCGCGGATACAAGGCGTATGGTATAGACCTCACGGAATTCACTAATTTGCGGGCCTGGTTCAAGCGGGTCGGCGCCCGCCCGGCGGTCGAACGCGCCGCCAATATCGGCAAAGATGAATTCCGCGAACGCCAAAAGCGCGCGCAAGGGTCAATCTAAGAACGGCCGCGCAGCCCGTCGGAAGTCCGAAGACCACTCGCCACGCCGGCCGACACTGATAACAGAGCGATGCACACAAGGTTCAGCCCGGAGAATGTGAGAGGGTTTTCGAACTCCTGCGCCGTAAAGACGAAAGCGGGCCCATGTGCGCGAATGATGTTCACCGCAAGTGGCGGACTTCGAGTGATTTCAAGCTGCAGCGCGAAACTGGGCAACACGATCAAGACAAAAACCCTGGCAGCGATCGAGGGCAGCGTCTCAGCATCCAGTCGCATTTCCGCGATGCCAAAGGCGGCTTCCCCCGCAATCGCAAGAACGACCGTCAGTAGAAACCACGAGCCAAAGACCATCCCGGTACCCAGACCTGCGTCGTTGGACCGGCGGGCAATCATATGGCTGACAGCAATCAACACACCGCCAAGGGCTACCAAGACAAGCGCTGCGATAGCCGATAGCGAGACACCTCCGCCAAGAGAGGATCTGCCAGCAATGGTCACGGCCATGACCCCGAGTGTCGAGAGAGCGACACCGGTATATCCCGTTTTCTCCAAGACAGCAAAACGGTCAATCCGGTCGCTCTTACTCAGCCAAAACAGCACCGTTAGCGGACCGACACCGACATAGATTATATTGACGGTAGCGGGCTCCAGATGAAGCAGCGCAGAGAAATACGAGAGCCTAGCAAACGCTGTCGTAAGGTTCAGCCATAGAAAGTCCGGCGTCCACAGGCGCGAAACGTCCCCCGG
>CAXGSZ010000577.1:0-1923 GCA_964012455.1 uncultured Alphaproteobacteria bacterium | reverse complement strand
TGCCATCGGACTCACGAAATACTTCTTCGCGGTCCATTGCGAATATGCGATGCGCCTCACCGTTCAACAGCGCAATTTCGTCGGCGTCAAACACATTTTCAAAGAACAACCATCCTTCTATGTCGAATTGTTGGAGCTGATCGTCGTTCAGAATGAGTTCCATTGTGCATATCCTTTCCCGCGGAGAGTATTTATACTCCTTGAACGGCTGGCAAGATGAAGCGGAAAATCTATTCCTCCTCAAGCACCCCAACCTCGCGCATCAGGCCGGCAACCGCTCCATCGTCGGATTTCCCCGATTGTTCCAGTGCGTCGACCACTCGCTTGCGATCAGCGAGTGGCCGGTTCTGGCTTAGCTTGAATTTGCATTCCACACGATCGATCGGAATCTCAAAGCTGACGATTGCGCGCAGCATGCCGTCGATGAAATCGGCGTCTACCTCCTCCATCTGCCACGGCACCTCAAACCGGCTCTCATGGAGGTCAACCAGCGCCTTCTGACCGGCATAGGCATCGTCCGGATTGTTGATAACCTGCGGTACACCATAGACGTGCGCCGTTGCGTAGTTCCAAGTCGGCACGACTTTTTCCGACTCGTACCAGCTTGGCGAAATGTAACAGTGCGGTCCTGGAAAGACGACGAGTTGCGGTTTGCCTTCGTCAAAACTCCGCCAATGAGGATTGGCATAGGCCATGTGCGCCACCAGTCGCTCTTCGCCGTCCCCCCCGTCCACTAGAAACGGTAGATGCGTGACGTATGGCGCACCGTCGATCACACCCGTGAGATATCCCCAACCTGTATTTCGTATGAATTCCACCTGTCGCTGCCGATCGGCGACGGCAAAGTCTTTCGGCATATACATGGCCCAATCCCTCGATCAGATAATAGAGCGAGGAGGTCTTCTACAGATCAGGAAGGTCTCACCAAAGAGCCAATGGTACAGTTATCGGCGGGACCACTTTAAGCTTCCGCACCGATTTCCGGTCAACCTTGGCGTTCCACCATCATCTTCTTGATCTCGGCGATTGCCTTTGCAGGGTTGAGGCCTTTGGGGCAGGTCGCCGTGCAGTTCATGATGGTGTGGCAGCGATACAGCCGGAACGGGTCTTCAAGATTATCGAGGCGTTCGCCCTTGTGGTCGTCGCGGCTATCGGCAAGCCATCTATAAGCCTGAAGCAGGACGGCGGGCCCAAGATAGCGTTCGGAGTTCCACCAATAGCTTGGACAACTTGTCGCGCAGGAGAAACACAGAATACATTCATAAAGTCCGTCGAGTTCTTTGCGCTCGTCCGGTGTTTGCAGCCGCTCACGATCGGGCGGATTCTCGCTTGATTTTAGCCACGGCTCAATCGAAGACAACTGTGCATAGGCGTTCGACAGGTCTGTCACCAAATCCTTTACAACAGCCATGTGCGGCAACGGATAGATCGTCACATCGCCCTTGCTGTCGTCAATGTAGCGTGTACATGCGAGCGTGTTCATGCCGTCAATGTTCATCGCACAGGAACCGCAGATGCCTTCGCGACAAGACCGGCGGAAGGTGACGGACGAGTCGACCTCGTTCTTAATCTTGATCAGCGCGTCCAAGACCATCGGCCCACACGCGTCGAGATCGACCTCGAACGTATCGACCCGCGGATTGGCCCCATCGTCCGCGCTCCAACGGTAAATGCTGAAACACTTAGTGCGCGTCGCACCTTCGGGCGCCTTGAAGGTTTCGCCCTTTCCGACTTTGGAGTTCGCCGGAAGGCTGAATTCGGCCATCTATCGTATCCTCAATAAACCCGCGCCTTTGGCGGAAAGACTTGCACCTCGTTGCTGAGCGTTCGCATAACAACCTCTCGGTAGTCAATCTTAACGTTGCCGCCATGATCGACCCAGGCCAGCGTATGTTTCATCCATTCGTCATCGTCTCGGTCCGG
>CAXGSZ010000576.1:0-1932 GCA_964012455.1 uncultured Alphaproteobacteria bacterium | reverse complement strand
TCTTCAAACGGCGGCTCGCCGCCATGGATATGCCATGTTGGATTGGCGAGACGCTTGGCCGCATCTTCCTCAGGAAACTTGCGCAAGAACGTTAGATACTCATCGACAGCCTTCGGGATGACGTCGAAGTAGAGCCGCTTTGCCGCCCGTGGCTTTTGAAACATAAACAGCGCAAGGCTGTCGTTCGGTGCATAGGTCAGCCACTCGTCGATGGTCAAACCGTTGCCCCGCGACTTTGAAATCTTCTCGCCGTTCTCGTCCAGAAACAGCTCATAGGTGTAGCTCTCTGGCGGTCGTCCGCCGAGGGCGCGACAAATCCGCCCAGAGAGATGGACGGAATCGATCAAGTCCTTACCTGACATCTCATAGTCGACACCGAGCGCATACCACCGCATGGCCCAATCCGGCTTCCATTGCACCTTGCAGCGCCCCCCGGTGACCGGTGTTTCAACCATCTCGCCGCCCTCATCGCGATAGACGATCGTACCCGCATCGGGATCCGTTTCGACAACTGGAACCTGAAGGACCCGACCGGTTTTCTGACATACCGGCAGGAAGGGGCTGTAGGTCTTTTGCCGCTCTTCGCCGAGCGAGGGGAGCATGATGCTCATCACGTCGTCGTAGCGTCGCAGCATTTGCAGCAAGGCGTCGTCGAATTTGCCCGACGTATAGCAATCCGTCGCGCTCACGAATTCATAGTCAAAACCGAAATCATCAAGAAACGCGATCAGACGCGCGTTGTTATGCTGGCCAAAACTATCATGCGTGCCAAAAGGATCTGGAACCGTGGTCAGCGGTTTGCCGAGATGCTCGGCCATCATTTCCTGTTCGGGAATGTTGTCCGGCACACTGCGAAATCCGTCCATATCGTCGGAGAACGCAAAAAGCCGTGTCGGAATATCGGACATCTCATGAAAGGCGCGGCGCACCATACTCGTGCGCAGGACCTCGCCAAAAGTGCCGATATGCGGCAAGCCGGACGGACCGTAGCCTGTTTCGAACAGCACGTAGCCTTTTTCCGGTGTCTCGCCGCAAGTGCGCTTCAGGACCTTGCGCGCCTCCTCGAAGGGCCAGGCCTTGGCTTGCATCGCGAGGTCGTGTGCGTCAGCCATAATCTCTTCTTCGATTGCCGTATTGTCGCGGGGCGGGACACTATGTCGCTCCTCTCGTTCCGTCAACCGAGACGGAACGGTTGCGACCGTCTAATATGGGCTCAATATGGTCCTTCCTCCAAAAATTATCTTACCCGATACGCCCGCACTCGCGGTCGGCCTCTCGACAGCAGCCTGGCTCGATTCAACCGGTGAGATCGAGGAACTCTCGTTTAAGGACACGGCACAACACCTCAAGGACGGTGTTAGGCCGTTGTTGTGTCATGGCCCAGGAATGGCGGACCGGCTCTCACTTAAACAGTTTCAGTGTTTTGATGTTTTGGAGTTGTTTGCGTTTGTGCGGCCACTCAATTTTTGTGTTCCAACCCCGCGCGGGTTGGGCGACGCTTTGCAGATCGATGTTGGTCCCCGCCCAGCAGATGCCGCACTTGGATTGGTGCAGGCAACCCAGGCATTGCTGAACGAACTGGCGGATACCGATCAAATCGACTCACGCCTGGTCGCCTGGGCAATGGCGCGGGGCGGCTGGAGCTGGGGTCCATCGGTCTTGGCAGCGCTCGGCGAAGAAGCGGATTCCGATCCTGCGCGGTCCCCTGCAGCCGGGCTTGACGTCTGGCGACGCCTTCCGGAATGGTCTGAACATGCGCCGCCACCACCGCCGACGTCTCATGCGGTCGAGCCGGACGAGGCGCGCCGGCGCCTAGCGCAATTGCTTGACGGCAGTTCTGAGGCGCGTCCAAGCCAGGCCGACTATGCATCTGCCGCAGCGGGCGCCTTCCGGCCGAGAGATCGCGAAGGCGAGCCGATCTTTATCCTAGCG
>CAXGSZ010000575.1:0-1939 GCA_964012455.1 uncultured Alphaproteobacteria bacterium | reverse complement strand
CTGGGATCTTAACTCGCGAAAGCGGTATTTTCTGGGTCTTTTCACCGCCTTCAGTTCAGGCCGGACGCTACTTCGGCTCTGAGAGCCTCGGCTTCCGCATCGCGTCCCAACCCGTCATACGCCATGGCAAGTTCGCGCATTAGGCTCGGCGTCGCTCCTTCTGCGACCAATGGCTCCAAAAAATCGCATGCCTCGGCGTGGCGCCCGGCTTTCAGTAGTGCATTGGTCAACGTCAGTCGGAACACGTCACGCTGGGCATTGCTGCCACCAATTCGCCAGGTCTCGCCAATTACGGGACCAATCTTGTCCGCTGCGGTGTCGAATTCCTCATCCCGGTAAGCACCTACGCCTTCGCAAAGAGACTTGCCGATACGTTCGATAATCTCGTCATTGGTGCTTGCTTCCCCTTCGACATAGGCATGCTGACTTTGGTTAAAACGCCGCAAGGTTCGCTGGCGATCGGACGCCGCCATGGTCATCGCGAAATGAGCGTCGGTGAAGGCAATGGCGTGCTCATCCGCGTGGCGCAACCATTTATCCGCAAGAGGTTCCCATCGGCCTCCAACATCGAGGCCGAACTCCTCTAGACGCCACAGCATCGACGTACAATCCATCAATCGGGTCACCATATCCTCGTCGCAGGTCGCCATACGCGCATCGTAGATGTCGAAGACACGATCAAACTGTTCCTTTTCAAGAAGCGGTAGACAAAGGTGCCACCAGAGGTGACCGCTGAGCCATACGGCATCGCGCCAATCATCAACCGTGCTCTCCAGCCATTCGATATTCTCGTCGCAGCGCCCCTGCATCTGCATGACGTGCGCCACCGCATGAACGGCCCAGCCATCGCGCGGCTCAATTTCGACCGCGCGGCGGCCCATCTTTTCAGCTTCCGCGTATTCGCCCACTTCTTCGAGGCCGAATGCGCCCATACCAAGGAGGTAACCGTAATAGGGCATATTGTCCGACCACTTCAGCAAGATGTCCTGAGCCGACTTTTGCAACCGCCCCGCTTCACCGACCAGAAAATAAGATTCGTGGGCGCATTTTGCCGCCATCATATCGTAGGGATATTCTTCCAGGATGTCGTCCCACATCCGACCGGCTTTGGAGAATTCGCCGCTGGCCGCCGTATCAAAGGCGTCAATATGAGCCTGTTCGCGCGGCAATACGCGACCCCGCCGTGCTCGGGCCGCGCGCAGTTCGAGACTGACGCGGGGATGAGTCGGCCCCACACCACCAAAGAGGCGCAAGCAACCCGTGAAGCAATAACCCATCGCAAAATCGGGATCGACTTCCGCTGTTTCCAACAAACGGCCGACCGGCTCTCCCGCGAACAACATGTAGTCGTCCATTGCCGCATTGAACGCATCCGCTGTCTCAGGCAAAGACGCGGTGAATTCCAGTCCAAGCTTATCGATTGCCATATTTCATCCCAGACTCTTCTTTTTCTGACGCTTTCCAGCCTGCCACTCGAACATACATGAAACGCGAACTTAGGGAAGCCGTCAGGAAAGACATCATGCCACATTTGCCATTGGAGGGCGTGCGCGTCCTTGATCTTTCGCGAATCATCGCTGGGCCAAACTGCACTATGCAGCTAGGAGACCTCGGGGCAGAGATCATCAAGGTCGAGGTCCCGGAAAGCGGCGACGATTCACGCCGCATGAAACCGCCGGAAGTCGGTGGAGAGGGGCATTTCTACCTCGCGTTCAATCGCAACAAAAAAAGCATTGCCGTCAACATGAAGTCGGACGCTGGCCGCGAACTCGTTCTGAAGCTCGCTGCAAAATCAGATGTGTTCGTCGAGAACTTCCGGCCCGGTGTCGCGAAACGTCTCGGAGTCGGCTACAATACATTGCGCGAACTCAACCCCAGCCTCGTCTATTGCTCCGTCTCGGCCTACGGGCGCACCGGCGCCTTTGCCGAAAAAGTCGTC
>CAXGSZ010000574.1:0-1942 GCA_964012455.1 uncultured Alphaproteobacteria bacterium | reverse complement strand
ATGCGTCAGGTTGGCTGGTCGTTGTGGCGCGGCGGCGTCAACAGTCCAGAGCATCGACATCGCTCCGTTTGACCAGCCTCCAAGCGCTACCATGCTCTGGATCACGAATGGCCGACCCTGCAGCCAACGCAGCGCGCCATAGGCGTCGTGCGGACGTTCGCGATGGGGTTCGATTGGACGCTTCCGCATGGAAATCTCGCAGATTGAGCGATGACCGCGTTCGGTGAAGCTGTCGAGGAGCAGCACGACGTAACCTTCCACTAGGAAAATATCCCGCCATGCCGTCTCACGCGACTTGAGCCTGCCGGACTTCTTCGTCAAGAGACCCGAGCAGCCGTGCAAAATCAGGACCGCGGGCCGCGGGTCCGTCGTTTGCGGACGATAAAGATAGCCGGAGATTTCCGTGCCATCGCCACTGCCAATAGAGACCTGATTCGCCAACAATCGGGGATCGATTGGAAGGTCCACTGCGCCAGCATCGATCGCTGTTACGACGAGCAAGAATGTGGCGAGAAGGCTCGTTTGCCTCACCTTAGAAGTCCCCGTAATCCCTCTCGATAGGTCGGCCAGGCGAGGCGAACACCTAGGTCATTCTTGATGCGGGCGTTCGAGACCCGTTTGTTGTCCCGATAGAAGCTTCGCGCCATGTCCGACAGCTCGGCGTCTTCAAAGGGAATTTCCGGTGGTGCATCGACCCCCAGCAAAGAGCAGGCGTAGGCAATGACGTCCTGTGGTGGAGCCGCCTCGTCGTCACAGAGGTTGTAGGCCTTGCCGGCCTGGGGCTGTTTCATAGATGCGGCGAGCACCGTGGCGATATCGTCGACATGAATGCGGCTGAATACTTGCCCGGATTTTATGATCCGCCGTGCGCGGCCGTTCCGCAACGTGTCGAGGGCGCTGCGTCCCGGGCCATAGATGCCGGCAATGCGGAAAAGATGCGCTGGTACGCCATGTCTTCGCCAAAGGTCCAGCCAACCATCCTCCGCCCCTAGGCGCCGGTGCCCACGTGGACCACTCGGCAGTCGTTCGGACTCTTCGTCGACCCATTCACCGCCTCGGTCGCCGTAGACCCCGGTCGTGGAAAGATAGCCGAGCCACGTAAGCTGCGAGAGTTCGGCGATGTCTGCGCCATGGTGTCGCAAAACAGGGTCGCCGTCCGTTCCCGGTGGAATCGAATCGACAATATGGGTCGCGTCTGCCAGTCGCGCGGTGGCGTCCGCGAGCGGAGATGTCCCGTCGAAGGAATAAATCTTCCAGCCCATCGCTTCGAATTTCGGAATTGCGTCCGCGTTTCGCACGGTACCCGAAACTTTCCAGTCGTGACCTGAGAGGCTTGCGGCGAGGTGTTGTGCCGCGTATCCAAGGCCAAAGCAGAATAAATGCCGATGTGTCATGTCTATTGCCGCGCGTCTTACGGGGGCGCGAGTAGATTTATAGGAAGCACGGAATGTCGAGACAAGTGCATCTCCGCCTACAAGCCGCCGTTCTACTCGGTGTCTTTCTTATTTTGGGCGCGGTTTCCGACAGCGGTTCGGCGAGCAATGTGCAAACCCGTGAATATGCGACGTGCATGCGTCTGGCGCGGGTCTCGCCGCACGAAGGATTCGAATCTGCACTTGCCTGGATCGATGCCGGCGGAGGCGGTGCGGCAAAGCATTGTGCCGCCGTCGCGTTGTTCTCGATGGGTCAATACGGCGAATCCGCAGTTCGATTTCAAGATCTGGCCCTCAGTATTGGCGCCAACGCCGCGGCGCGTGCGGACCTGCTGGCACAATCAGGCCAAGCCTGGCATCAGGCGGGTGACATAGATCGATCGTTCGCGGCATATTCCGCCGCCCTTGATTTAGCACCACGCTCGCCCGAAATTCGGGTTGACCGAGCTATGGTCCTTGCGGAGCGTGGCCGCTATCGAGAAGCCGTCGAGGATCTGAACATTGCTTTG
>CAXGSZ010000573.1:0-1945 GCA_964012455.1 uncultured Alphaproteobacteria bacterium | reverse complement strand
TTTTCCTCGATTTCGTCCGCCGCCGCGGCGATATCGTCGATGAGCACCACCGCTGCGGCAAGGGGATCATGCGCCGCGCCGTTGGGAACGGAAGCCGACAGTTCGGCATCTATTTGAGCGCTACTCATCTTCCCCGAAGAATGCGAGCAACCGCTCGTTCAGGAAATCGGGTGCTTCTTCCGGCACGAAATGGCCGCAGTCCGGGACGACTTCCCCACGAACGTCGACCGCAACCCGGCGGAGGGAATTCTCGGTCTCCGGCCCACGTCCCCTGCCATGCGGATAGCTCGTGCCCCCCGAAACCGTGAGCACCGGCATAGGAAGCTTCTGGCGCGCGATGTTCGCCTGATTATCGGCCACATCCTGCGCCGCGGCGCGATAGAGATTGAAGCCGGCCCGCATCGCGCCGGGCTGGGAATAGGTGCGGACGTATTCGGCGAGGTCCTCCGCATCGACGGCATCTGGCCGGAAGGCGAAGGTACGATAGAACCAGGCAAGGTAGATATCCTCGCGCCCGGCCGTGAGTGCTTCCGGCAGATCGAGCGTCATGTGGAATTGGTGATGCCAACGCCGCCCACCTTGTGAGAAGTCGCCACCACAACCGGGAATTGGAACGTCGATGATGACCAGTCGTTTTACAGCGTCCGGGTGCGCAGCGGCCAAAGCGTAGGCCGTCGGCCCGCCCCAATCGTGCCCCACGAGGTAAAAGCTCTCATGGCCAAGCGTACCGTTCACGACCTGCCAGATATCGTTGGCGATGGTCTTCTTGTCATACCCGGTTGCGGGACGCGAACTGTCGCCAAGTCCCCGCATGTCCGGTGCTATGACGGTGTAATTCTCGGCTAATACAGGGATCTGGTGCCGCCATTCCCACCACGTCTGCGGGTAACCGTGGATCAAGACAACAGGCGGACCCTCCCCGGCGGTCACGTAGTGCAATAGCACTTCGCCGACATCGGCATAATGGTGTGTGACCCGCGAATCGTTCGGTGCAGAAAGGCTCATCAATCATCTCCCATCCAAAGGCTCCAGACCGCGAGGAGCGGTACATTCGTCGACTGCATGCCATGGATGATGCTCGGGACGTTGTGCACAAACCCACCAACACCGGGGGCGTGAAACTTACCGTCAGCATGCTGCTTCCACTCGCCGGGAGATATTACTGTGTAAATCTCTTCAGGCGGATGCCGATGATCTGGGTAACGGGTATTCGGCGCCAACAGGCTCATACCGATCCGGATATCGTCGCGTGCTTCGAGGCCACCCTCACCGACGACGACCGCGTTCGCATGGCGTGCTTTGAAAGTCGCATCGTCATTTTGGCCGTTCGGACGCAACACCCACATCAGACGCGGGGCAAGTCCGGCGATGGCATCCGCGAGCGCGCCGACATGTCCACCTTCGCCTCGTGCTCGGTCGAGAGCGTCCTGGAGATGCTCGCAGGCCGGCATTTCAATGGCCTCGGGTACGGCCACCTCGCCGGGCGTCGCGTCCGCGGCGCCAAACACCTTGTCCGCCATGGCAAGCGCTTCGGGTGTCGCGCCCGAAGCGGCGAACGCATCGCGCGTTGCGTCGAGAAAGGTTTGCAGCTCTTGTGTTCTCGCCATGGTCTCCTCCCGCCTCGATTAAACGAAGGTCAATAGCCGGCACGGCGTCTCGACCGTGATGCGCTCGATTTCCGCCTCCGAGAATCCGCGCCGTCGCATCAACGGTACAACATCCTCGAAGATATGCGCATAGCCGTGCCCACCGAAGCTGGAGAGGCGCGACTTGTAACATATATCGTGCGAAATCGCGATCTGGTCGAGGTATCCGCGATCGATCAATCGGCGCATCCAGCGCAAACGCTCGGCGACTTCTTTCGTCGCAATTTCACGGTCGGAAAAGACGAGGTTGAGCGGCAACTTGCCAAACAAGCCATAATTGACGTGCCAGCAGTTACAGA
>CAXGSZ010000572.1:0-1948 GCA_964012455.1 uncultured Alphaproteobacteria bacterium | reverse complement strand
CCGGTGTGATTTCAGCCGCAACAATGACGCTACCCTTGGGCGCCATCTTGAATTCCTGCAGGTTTGATTTGGTAAGGCTGCGTATGACGCGGGTGCCGACGTCACGGACATCCTGCATACGCGCGGCCATATAGGAATCCTCAAGTTTCGCAAAACCCCGGACGATCTCCGATATCTCAGCCTGTATCGCGGCTTCCGCATTCCGGCGGTTCTCTCGAATCCGTCGTTCGACGCCCCGCACCAGGCGTGAGCCAGCAAGCATCTGTAAATGCGCATCGAGCAGAAACCCGAGCTCTTCGCCAACAGCGGGCGGCAACGCGCTCGTCTTACGCCGAAGGGTCTTGATCTGCGCTTGAGACCGGTGCAGTGCTGTCTGAAATCTCTCTACTTCGGCTTCGACCTGTTTACGGGGCAACTTGTATTCAGGGATGTTAAGAGAGCCTCTTTCCATCACGTGCGCGGGGCCAATGGCAATGCCCGCAGCGACGCCCACGCCATCAAATATAAGTTGTTGGCGATCCGTGTTCGCGCGCGTACGCATCAGTCTTCGTCGAATCGATTGCGGACGAGCATCGCGAGCGCTTCGACGGCGGCCTCCGCGTCTTCACCGGTGGCGCGGACGGATATGACGGTGCCCTTGCTCGCGGCGAGCATCATAAGCCCCATTATGGATGTACCACAGACTTCCGTTCCGCCGTGGCAAACGTCGATCTTCGCCTCGAAGGCGCTGGCGACCCTGACGAATTTTGTCGCTGCTCGGGCGTGCAATCCGCGCTTATTAAGAACTTCTAGTTGTCGCACCGCCGAGGTCATCCCGAATCCCGATCGGCAAGAAGGGTGGATGCAACATTGATGTACTTGCGCCCCGCTTCTTGGGCGCAGGCGGCGATTTCCTGAAGGGTTCCCTCGTCCCTGGCAGTCGCGAGCTTGATCAGCATAGGGAGATTGATTCCCGCAACCACTTCGACCTTGGCTTGCTCCATGACTGAGATCGCAAGATTGGACGGAGTACCGCCGAACATATCCGTTAGCAGGATAACACCGTTCCCTGTATCCACTGTCGCGATCGCCGACAGGATATCGGCGCGACAGGTATCGATATCATCGTCTGACTCGATACAGATTGAAGCCATGTCCTCCTGTGGGCCGACGACGTGTTCCAGAGCGGCGATGAACTCGTCCGCCAGTCGTCCGTGGGTTACCAATACCACTCCGATCATTCTGCCGCCTCTCTGTCGTTACCGGAGCTCTCTTCCGCTGCTTGCTCGAGATCTCGATGATGCAGTTGCACGCGCGGATACTGTTCTTCCATCCAATCCTTAAGGCACTCGGCCACGAATACAGAACGGTGCCGGCCACCGGTACATCCGATGGCGATGGTCAGATAGCTTTTCCCTTCGGCTTCGAAGCGTGGCATCAGAAGGTCAAGCATGCCTTTCAGATTTTCCATGAAGGTCACGAAATCGCCATCTTCCCCAATGTAATTTCCAACATGAGAATCGCGTCCGGTCAACGGGCGTAGCGACAATTGGTAATGAGGGTTACGCAAGAATCGCACGTCAAAAACAAGGTCTGCTTCTCGTGGGAGGCCTCGCCGGAAAGAGAACGAGGTGATGCAGATACCTAGACCCGTCGCGTCGTCACGAGCGAAGCGCACGGTGAGTTGGCGTTTAAGGTGCCAGGGTGAAGACTGGCTCGTATCGACGACCAGGTCAGCCCGGTTACGGACGGAGTCGAGCAGGCGCCGTTCCAGTTCGATACCGTCGGCCAGGGGTCGCTCGTCTGCTAGCGGATGCCGGCGTCTCGTCTCCGTAAAGCGCTTGATCAGGATATCGTCGTCGCAATCAAGGAAAATCGTCGTCACAGATCCATCAGTGACATCCCGCAGCCGTTCGAGTTCGCGCGCGAATGCATCGCCGGCGAAATCCCGCGTCCTGATATCGACGCC
>CAXGSZ010000571.1:0-1949 GCA_964012455.1 uncultured Alphaproteobacteria bacterium | reverse complement strand
TAACAATAAACAAGTGCACCGTCGCTGGATTGTTTTCTGCCGCGTGATTGCCGATCGACTGGGCTGACCGGTCGAGCTTCTCCAAGGCAGATGCGAGCCAGAGGGGATGGGCACAAATTTCTGCACCTAGCGGTCCGGCGAGTATTATCGTTTCCGGCTGATGGTCATTTGTACCAGCATTGCCGCCATCGGTGCGAGGAGGGCGACAAGAAGTGTCCCCAAACCTCCCAATGGACTGTTCCGATTGCTGCTTCCAAACATTCCGGCCAACATAGCGATATCTGCTAGCGTGGATATCGCGCCGGCAATTGTTGCGGTAACCGTCATGATGAGCGTATCGCGGTTTCTTACATGCGCCAAGTTCGTGTGCCATCACGCCCGTAATTTCGTTTGTATTCATGCGTTCTAGAAGGCCTGTTATTGCCGCGACAGCGGCATTTTCAAGATTCCGTGCAGTCGCAAAGGCGTTTGGTTGTGCGTCGTCAATTATCTAGACGTGGGGCATCGGCAGCACGGCGTTCATCGCCAATTGCCGCACGATACCGTAAAGTCCAGGTGCTGATGTCTCGTTGACTTCGCACGCACCATACATGCGAAGGACGATCTTGTCGGAGTTCCAGTAAGCGAAGCCATTCATGCCGACGGCGATAAGCATTCCGGCTTCACCCCCCAATAAGAAATCCGCAAAAAGGGAAGACCGACGTCAGTCCAGCAAATAACACTCCGGTTCGAAAGATGTTCATCTATCACCGTTGTTGCGTTTACAAATCGCTTAAATGGAGATGCCGACCTGTTTAATACTTGCGCTTGTCCCTTGTCGTGACGATATAATCTCAATGCTAAGAAAATTCACAAAACCCTTTCAGGGCAGTGACACGAAGTCCGATGTTTTAGTTAAGGCCCCTGAGGTTCGAGGCCAAGACGCAAAGACCCTTGCTGAAATGAAGGCTGACGCCGCGGGGGAGAAATGGCGTGCCGAAGCCGAAGCCAAAGGTGAAAAACCGGTCGAGATCGGTGGCCCGAAGGGCCTGGAGCCAACGCGTTACGGCGACTGGGAACGGGCGGGACGCTGCGTTGATTTCTGACGGCTTCCTGAATACCTGAGGGCGAAAGAAAAGCCGCCCATATGATAACAATCCGTAAGGTGGTAACTACTCAGCGATTCATTCGGTTCTTGATTAGGTCATCAACAACGGCTGGTTCTGCCAATGTCGATGTATCGCCGAGATTACCAAAATCATTCTCCGCAATTTTCCGCAGGATGCGACGCATTATCTTTCCGGACCGGGTTTTCGGTAGCCCAGGTGCCCACTGCAACCAGTCGGGTGAAGCAATCGGACCAATCTGCTTTCGGACCCACTGGACGAGCTCCTTGCGGAGGTCGTCTGACGGCTGCTCGCTTACATTCAGTGTGACGTACGCATAGATTCCCTGTCCCTTGATGTCGTGCGGCGCGCCGACAACGGCCGCTTCAGCAACTAAGGAATGGGCGACCAGCGCCGATTCGACTTCGGCGGTCCCCATTCGATGGCCCGAAACGTTAATCACGTCATCGACGCGGCCGGTGATCCAATAGTAGCCATCTTCATCTCTGCGGCATCCGTCACCCGAGAAATATTTGCCCGGGAATTGGCTGAAATAGGTTTCGATGAAACGCTGGTGATCGCCAAAAACGGTCCGCATCTGGCCAGGCCATGAGTCGAGCATGCAGAGATTGCCTTCCGCAGCGCCCTCCAGAAGGTTGCCGTCATTGTCGACAAGGGCCGGCTGTACGCCAAAGAATGGGCGCGTCGCCGAACCGGGTTTGAGCCCCGTCGCACCCGGCAGTGGTGAAATCAAGATGCCACCAGTTTCTGTCTGCCACCAAGTGTCGACGATCGGGCAGCGACCGTCTCCGACGACATTGTGATACCATAGCCAGGCTTCGGGGTTGATAGGCTCCCCAACTG
>CAXGSZ010000570.1:0-1953 GCA_964012455.1 uncultured Alphaproteobacteria bacterium | reverse complement strand
CCGAGTGAGGCAATAGAGGAGTTCTTCCAGCACGCCTGGATTATCGGCGAACATGCCAGCGACCTGACGGGCGTAGGGCTCGAAGCCGCGACTGTCCTTGCGCGCCTGATCGAAAACACGGGCAACGTTCGCCGTCTCCTCCGCCGGCACGCGAAAAACTTGTTTGAAGGCATCGACTTCGTCACGTGTCACGACCCCATCGGCCTTCGCCATCTTGGCACCGAGGGCGATCGTCACGATGGTGAACGCCACGGATTTCGTCGCGTCGTCGGGCTCGCCGATCTGTGACCTGGCCTTGTCGACCATATGCCCCGCAACGGCGCCAATAAGCGCGCCGATCGGCCCGCCCAAGGCGAGGCCGCCAACACCGCCGATTATCTTGCCCCAAACACTCGCCATGTCACTCGCGTCCCTCGGGTGCGGCGAGTACCCTTGGCTTGTCCGATGACCCGAATCCGAGCCGCCCGATACCCGGGAGGCGGATCGCAAGATCAAAGGGATCGAGCCCGAAATTAAACCCCGCCACGTTTACTTCCAGACCTTCCTCTGTACCAAGCAAAACGCCAGCCAACCCAAACAAAGACAACTGATAGCCGGTACCACTGGGCGCCCGGGCGACAGGGCCATCGGGACCGAGCCAATCCTTGCCTATCGCGGTCGGCGGCAGATCGAGCTTCAGTTCCGGCACCCGCCGCGCGATCCATGCTGTGAACGTATTGCTATTGGGGCCAGGCCAGACTGTGTAGCGGTCGTCATAGGGATAGCTGCGCGCCGCAGCATCGATCTTCGCAATCACCTCGTCGACCCTCGGTCCGCGGATATCGGCGAGAACTTCGGGTACCGCGCCATACCAAAGCCGGTCTGGAACATCGCGCTCGATGACGATCCCGCTACCGCCGCGACGAACGCGCCAACCGACCACATGATAGACCGTAAAATGGGTCGCTCCGGTCGGTTTGACGGAAATCCAAGTATGCACACCGAAGGCGCCGCGCCAGCTGAACGCGCGGGCGGCGTATACCTGCGCCACAGCATCGTGCACAGCAGTGGGCTCAGGGGCCAGGCCGGCCGAGTCACGCGATGCCCCCCACCAGGCTTTTCCCATTACATCCCCTCCGCCGAGTATGAGCAAAGGCCCCGCAAGCAGCAAGGATAAAACCGCGCCGAGGCGTTTGATCCATTTCATGGTGCGGGAGTTTGTCGATTCCGCCGGGCGGGGACAAGCGGCGCGGATCACTATCGTGTCATGAGGCGTGTGGACTCCCGATCCGTTTCCATCGAGAATGGCCCGTGAATAACGCTTCGGGAGCTTCGTAATGAACGACGTGCAGAGTTTAGGCGACTTGCGACAACTGTCGCCGCAAGAGATGCGCCGCCTGATCCGTGCAGGACGGTACATCAGTGACACGACGGGTCTGGCGATGGGCTATATTCAGGGAAACTTGGCAATCCTGCCGGAGAAGCAGGCCCTCGACTTTGCCACTTTTTGCCAGCGTAACCCGAAGCCCTGTCCACTAATCGCGGTCTCAGAGGCGGGTTCAACCGCGTTGCCGACACTGGCGCATGATTTCGACCTCCGTACCGATGTGTCCAAGTACCGCGTTTTCCGCAACGGTGAGGTCGTCGAAGAGACGACGGATATTTCCGACCATTGGCAGGATGACTTCGTCGCGTTCGTGCTCGGCTGCTCCTATTCGTTCGAGGAGGCTCTGGTTTCCGCCGGTCTGCCATTGCGACACCTGGAGCTTGGCCGGGAAGTGCCCGCCTACGTGACAAGCATAGCCACCACGAAGTCCGGTCCCTTCGAAGGCGGCATGGTCTGCTCAATGCGGCCGTTCAAGCCGGCAGATGCGATCCGCGCCGTCGAAGTCACCAGTCGATTCCCGCTCACCCACGGCTCTCCGGTTCATTTTGGCGATCACAAAGCTATCGGGATCGAGGACATTATGAAAC
>CAXGSZ010000569.1:0-1954 GCA_964012455.1 uncultured Alphaproteobacteria bacterium | reverse complement strand
GGCAAGGAGGGGGCACTCAGTCGTATCGCCACGACACTCGACTACGCCGATTTCGCAGATTGCGACATCACCATCGAGAGCGCAGCGGAGGATGAGGCCGCAAAGCGAGACATTCTGAAGGCGCTGGTGCCGTACCTCAAGGACGACGCCTTGGTTGCCAGCAATACGTCCTCAATTTCGATAACACGTCTGGCCACCAGCACCGACCGTCCCGAACGCTTTATCGGCATGCATTTTATGAATCCGGTGCCGATGATGGAACTGGTCGAGCTGATCCGCGGATTGGCCACGAATAACGAAACCTTCGAAGTGGCTCGCACGCTAGCGAAGAAACTGGGCAAGACCGTCTCCGTCGCAGAGGATTTTCCTGCCTTCATCGTCAATCGAATCCTGATGCCGATGATCAACGAAGCGGTCTATACGCTCTATGAAGGTGTCGGAAATGTCGCGGCCATCGACCGGGCCATGAAACTTGGGGCCAACCACCCGATGGGTCCCCTTGAACTGGCTGATTTCATCGGTCTCGACACCTGTCTGTCGATCATGCAGGTGCTTTACGAGGGATTGGCGGACAGCAAATACCGCCCTTGTCCATTGCTTGTGAAGTATGTGGAAGCCGGCTGGCTAGGCCGAAAGTCGGGACGCGGTTTCTACGACTATTCCGGCGAGGAACCGGTCCCAACCCGATAGGTGACTGCAAAGCGGTGCTAGCTTCCGTTCTTATGGCTACCAGAATGCCCTCCCTTCTTATGACTGCCATGGCCCATCGCGCCTGCCTTTTGGACAGCGGCGTCAACAGCGATTTTGCCCGCTTTCTCGAAGACCAGGTTCACCGTGAAGATCTGCCCTTCCTCGAGGCTCTTGTGAAGACCCATCAGCATCACGTGATTGCCTCCGGGCGCTAGCACTGCGGGCTCTCCTGGGTGGACTTCAATTGCTGAAATGCGGCGCATCTGCATCACCCCGTCCTTCATACTGTGGGTGTGCAGCTCAACCTTCTTTGCGATATCCGATTCGACAGCGACCAACCGGTCCACACCGCCGCCGTGATTGAAAATCGTCATATAGGCGACGCCGTTGCGGGCCGGTGTCGCGCGGGACCAGACATTCTTGACCATCAGATCGCCGTTTTTGTGCGCGTCGCCAGCCTGGGCCGGCGCAAATACGAACAGAAACACGGAAAGTGCAGCCGACAAATAGCGCATGTGGTTTTCGCTCCTTGAGATTTGCGTCAGAATATATCGATTCCTCCACGTAACAGAAAATTGAAGATTATAAGTCGCAGCATACTAGAGGATATCCCCATATGCTGCGTCGAAATCGTGATTGTTTGCGCCGTTCTATTCGCTGGTCCCACGTTTGCCGGTGAGGCTACCGCACCAACAAGATTTCCGGCGATGGAATCGGGGCCGCCATCAATGCGATCGTCCTGAAGGACAACCATCACGGTCTGGAGGTTACGCCTGATCTGCGCGACCTGCTCGTCGGAAAAAACGCGTTCCATATTCACGAAAATCCCGACTGCGGCCCCGGTATGAAAAATAGAAAGAAAAGTCCCCGGCTTAAAGGCAGGCGGACACTACAATCCGACTGGCGTTCGAGAAAGGCACGGACACGGCAAAAAGCATGGTTATGGCATGATGCCGCACGGCGAGCTACCGGATATCACTGCCGGTACCGATGGGCAGGCAACCAAGGCCGTTAAGTGCGACAAACTGAAGCTCGCCGAGGTGCAGGGGCGTAGCGTCATGGTGCACCGTTATGGCACCAACGAGACCCCGGAAAGCCGAAGGGCGGCGGGCCGCGTCATGCCTGTAGCGTCATCCCGAAATAGGCACCAGCGGGGCAGCCCTGCGCGCAGCTGCCGAACGTTCGATATAATACTGAATTAACGCCTCTACCTCAGGGGTATCCCATTCGGCAATGCCCTCGAGTTTGCCGACGACATTGCCCG
>CAXGSZ010000568.1:0-1960 GCA_964012455.1 uncultured Alphaproteobacteria bacterium | reverse complement strand
TGCGACATCGCTTCCGGCGGCAGTCTGTCCCCGCCGCCAGTGCGCCGGGTCACCAACGATCAGAACGCCCGTCTCCGTCTCCATCGCGCTGCCCGCAAGTACGCGCGCCGTGAGTTCGGCGCCAATCCCTGCCGGATCGCCCATCATCATGCCGATACGCGTCGCCATCTCTCCTCCTTGAACACCTTATCCTTCTTGCCCGCCACCATAGTTTCGTAGGAGGTCATTAGAAACGAAATTCTCGGGAGCGAACGCCATGCCGACGAACTGGGACACCGTTATCGATGCTTTCCTCCCGGAGGATGGTTTCTCCGGCACGCTTGTCGGCCGGGTCTGGCGTCCGGATGCAAATGGGCCTTCCGTAGTCGCGATCCGCGAGACCGGCGTCATCGACATCACGGCCGCGGTACCGGCCATGTCGATGCTGACCAATGCAGACGACCCGGCCGCAATTGCCGGAACCGACGGCGAGAACCTCGGTGACTGGCGGGCAATCGCGACGAACAGCGTCGCGGCCACGCGCGACCCGTCACACCCATGGTTCCTCTCGCCATCCGACTTGCACGCGCACAAGGCCTGCGGTGTCACCTTCGTGCGTAGCCTGCTGGAACGCGTCATTGATGAGCGGACGGCGGGCAATCCGGCGCTCGCCGAAGAGGTTCGTGCGGAACTGCTGGAGAGCATTGGCATCGACCTCTCCGAGGTTGTACCCGGCTCGACCGAAGCGGAAACCGTGAAGGCGACACTCCTCGAACGAGACATGTGGTCGCAATACCTCGAGGTCGGCATCGGTCCTTACGCGGAGGTGTTCTCGAAGGCGCAGCCGATGTCCGCAGTCGGGTTTGGGGCCGAGATCGGGATCCATCCGATGTCGACCTGGAATAATCCGGAGCCGGAAGTGGTTCTGATCGGGAGCGCGTCAGGCGGGATCGTCGGTGCGGCACTCGGTAACGACGTCAACCTGCGCGACGTCGAAGGGCGCTCCGCCCTATTGCTCGGACGCGCCAAGGACAACAACGGATCTTGCGCCATCGGGCCCTTCATTCGCCTCCTCGATGAGACATTCACCCTCGACGATGTGCGCAATGCCTTTGTATCGCTCACCGTCGAGGGCAACGACAACTTCCGGCTCGAAGACGGCAGTTCAATGACCGAAATCAGCCGCGACGTCGAAGATCTGATGGCACAGACGCTCAGCGCGAATCATCAGTACCCGGACGGCGTCATCCTCTTCACGGGGACCATGTTTACGCCGAACCAGGACCGGGAACATCCTGGAGGCGGCTTTACCCATCATGTCGGCGATACGGTGGTCATGCATTCGCCGAAACTTGGCTCCCTCGCCAATACGGTTGGGCAGACGGACGCCATCCCACGTTGGGAATTCGGGACGTCTGAATTGATCCGAAACCTCGCCGCCCGAGGTGTGCTTTAACTCCTAGGCCGCCGTCCATCCGCCGTCGATGGTGACGACCGAGCCCGTGTTGAAACTGGCATCATCCGAAAACAGGTAGACGACGCCGCTGGCAATTTCTTCCGCCCGGCCAAATCGCTTCATTGCATGCCGATTTCGGGAATACTCACGTGCCGCTTCCGGATCTTCAGCACGAGCCATGCTGCCGTCCAGCATCGGTGTGTCGATGGCGCCCGGTGCCACTGCATTGACGCGAATGTTGTGGGGTGCCAGTTCGAAGCCCGCCGTCTTTACGAGACTGACGATCGCACCCTTGGATGCGATATATGCCGCATTCAGTCGGCCACCGCCGAAGGCGAGCTGCGAGGCAACCATCACCACGGAACCCCCGCCGGCCGCTCGCATCGACGGCAAGGCGCCGACCAGCCACTGCCAGCACGCCTTCACATTGACGGCAAAGATCTGATCCCAATCGGTTGGATCGATCGCATCAATGGCAACCCCGGACCTGCTGATCCCCGCAATCGTCGCAAGACCGTGGATCTC
>CAXGSZ010000567.1:0-1966 GCA_964012455.1 uncultured Alphaproteobacteria bacterium | reverse complement strand
GAACCCGGCAACGGCTTCAAGCAGATCATGGGAGGATTGGAGCTGGGGCGCATCAACGTTGCCGCACGCGGGTGTGGCGTTGCCTCAGCCTCGCTCGACGAAGCAGTGAAGTATTCGCAGCAGCGCGAGACCTTCGGCCAGCCGATCGCCAACCACCAAGCCATTCAGCTGAAGCTCGCCGATATGGTCACGAAGGTCGAGGCAGCCCGACTCCTTACCTATCGTGCGGCCGAAGCCTATGATCGCGGCGAACGCTGCGATATGGAGGCGGGCATGGCTAAACTGTTCGCGACGGAAGCGGCTATTGACAATTCCATGGACGCGATGCGGGTGCACGGCGGTTACGGATATTCGAAGGAATTCCCGGTTGAGCGCTTCTACCGTGACGCCCCCCTCCTCACCATTGGCGAGGGTACGAATGAGCTGCAAAGAATTATTATCGCCCGGCAGTTGATTCAACGGAATCCGATCTAGGTCAGCTACATGCTAATTGTTTTGGCCAAAGCGGCTTCGACCGGCCGCAATTTATTTTTCTGCGTGATTTCACAGCAAATTGCGTCATCGGGGAGAACAGAGAATGCTTCCTCTTGACGGCTGCCGCATACTTTCTGTCGAACAATACGGAGCGGGTCCTTGGGGCACGCAGTACCTTGCGGACCTCGGCGCCGAAGTCGTTAAAATCGAGAACCCAACGGATGGCGGTGATATGGCGCGCCCCTTGGGACCATTCTTCCTCAACGATGGCAGCGGCTCCGCGGATTCCCAGTTTTTTCAGACGTTCAATCGAAACAAGAAAAGCCTGACCCTTGACCTCCAGAAACCAAAAGGCCGGGCTATATTTTACGACCTGGTCAGGACATCGGATGCCGTAACGTGCAACCTGCGGGGCGATGTCCCGGCAAAGCTCGGGCTTACCTACGAAACTATCGGCAAGATCAATCCGAAGATAGTCTGTTGTCATCTTACCGCCTATGGACGGGAAGGAGAGCGGGCGTCCTGGCCTGGATACGACTACCTAATGCAGGCTGAAGCTGGCTGGTTCTCCCTGACTGGGGAACCTGACACGCCACCAACCCGATTTGGCCTTTCCGTTGTAGATCTGATGACGGGTTTGTTGCAGGCCTACGCAACGACCGCCGCGATCATAGGCGCACGTGCCGAAGGCAAGGGACGGGATATCGATGTCAGTCTGTTCGACTTGGCACTCTCGAACCTTTCGTACCCGGCGAGCTGGTTCTTAAATAGCGGCCATGTCCAAGGACGCGAACCACGTTCCGGACACCCGTCATTGACGCCTTGTGGCGCCCAGAAGACAAAAGACGGCTGGATATTCCTGATGTGCAACAAGGAAAAGTTCTGGCCGATCCTCTGCGACATGATCGACAGGCCGCATTGGGGCCAGGACCCGCGCTTCGCCACGTTCAAGGAGCGCCTGGAACGCCGGCCCGAAATCACGGAGATGCTGGACGAGGCATTGTCCGTTCGGCCAACCGGGGAATGGCTCGATCTCTTCGCCGGCACAGTCCCGGCAGCGCCCATTCTCGACATCGAGCAAGCACTTGAGAATTCGTTCGTCACGGATAACGGAAAGTTACAGGATCTTACGCATCAAAGCGGAACTTCCTTCAGTCTCGTTGCCTCACCGGTCAAGTGCCCGGGCGACGAGATACCGAACCGTCCCGCGCCGGTACTTGGCGAACACACCGATCAAATTCTGTCGGGAATTGGTTTGCCGGAAGAAGATCTGCAGCGTCTCCGCGCCGAAGGTGTGATCTGATGGCCAGCGCATCGCTTCCGAAGGGCTCCGGCGAGCCGCGTTATATGGCACTAGCGCGGCGATTGGCGAAGGAAATCCGCAAGGGCAAATATCCTATCGACACGCTATTGCCCACCGAAGCGGAGCTGACCGCGAAATATGGCCTCAGCCGGTTCACTGTGCGTGAGGCCATCCGCCAGCTCCAATCGC
>CAXGSZ010000566.1:0-1968 GCA_964012455.1 uncultured Alphaproteobacteria bacterium | reverse complement strand
CCGGGCCGGTGTCCGGGTGCTGGCTATCGCTCCCGGCCTATTCGCCACTCCGATGCTGATGGGATTGCCTGAGAACGTTCAGCAGAGTCTCGCTGCGGACTTGCCGTTTCCGTCACGGTTTGGAAGGCCTGCGGAATATGCGTCCCTTGTCATGCATATGGTCTCAAATCCTGTATTGAACGGCGAGGTCATCCGCCTCGACAGCGCCATTCGGCTCGCGCCGACCTAGCGTCCTTATCGAAGCGTCATTCGCGAACAGCTTTGAAGTTGTTGGCGCGGCGGTTCGCCGTCGCTCGCTCGTCATCGGTTAGGGTACGGCTCACCTTGTCACGATTCTCGATCGCGATCCGGCGGGCATCGCCCTTCAGAGTCCGGGCGGCAATGTCGTACCATTTCCAGGCCTCGATCGAATCCTTCTCGATGCCTTCACCTGTGAAGTAGAGCGAGGCAAGGTTGTTCTGAGCCGATGCGTGGCCCTGTCGTGCGGCGCGGTTGTGCCAGGTGAAGGCTTCAGCCGCGCTTTTGCGGACGCCTTGCCCCAGCTGGTAAAAGATACCCAGATTGAATTGCGCCGACGGCAGCCCCGCTTCCGCCGCCATCAGATACCAGTTTGCCGATTTCTCCAGATTCTTCTTAATGCCATAACCACCTTCCCGCATAACGCCCATCATGAACTGCGCGTCTCGGTCATTGCGCGCGGCGAGGTTGCGGAAGATCGTCACGGCCTGCTCATTTTCGCCGCGCTGGAAGGCACGGAGCCCTTCTCGAAAATCCTGCGCGGCGGCAGGCGTTGTAAAGAGCAGAATTGCGAAGCAAGCGGAAATTAGGGGTCGCGGCATCATACGAGACCTTCGAATGGCATATTCTATTCGGCGATCTTATCAATGAATCGCGCGAGCGCCACGTCCCGGTCGCTGAGTCCGGAACAATTGTGAGTCGTCAACGTCACGTCGACAGTGGCCCAGACGTTGAACCATTCCGGGTGATGGTCCATCCGCTCTGCTTCGACCGCGACTCGCGTCATGAAGCCCCACGCTTCATTGAAATTACCGAATACGAGCTTTCGGCGGATGGCATCGCGGCCTTCGACGGGCTCCCACTTCGGAAGTGTGGATAGCGCCGCATTGCGTTCGGATTCGGTAAGTCTGTTGACCATGGGTCTGTCCCCTCGTGAAATCTGGCAATATTCCATCTTAGTAGCATCCTTCAACCCAGATAGACGACCCATGGCGCCGCCGCTGAAATTGCTTACCGCAGAGGATATTGAAGCGCTCGCCGAACCCGCCCTGGCTGATATTCCGCAACAGCTGTGCGAAGTTACCGGAGATATCGTTTTCCGCGTCAAGGGTTTTCCGGATAACGAAACCGTCGCCGTCTTTGAGCTCGGCTCGCCATCCGAATTTCTCGGCCTCCACCAAGGAGTGGATCTGACGCAAAAGAGCGTCACCGACGCGTCAGCGGAGCAGGATATGATCTTCCTCTACCGGCGGCCGCTACTGGATTATTGGTGTGAGACGGGGTCTTCGCTCGATAGTTCGGTTGCGGCACGTATTAATTCACGAAATCGACCACCATTTTGGGTTCTCTGACGGGGACATGGAGGCGCTGGAAGCCTCAACCGAATAAGTCGGATACCCGGCTGCGTAGCTCCGTCAGCACTTCTTCGGTGAACTTGGGGTTCTTCTTGACCCAGACATAATCCCGCCAATGTTGCCCGGTTTCTGTGAGTGTCTTCTCGCGGGACTTGGCGAGATATCGCCGCAATGCGTACTGACCGATCAGCAAGGTCAGTTGGACATTGGGCAAGGCGGCGAGGAGTGGGGGGTGCCATTCCGAGGCGTATTCGTGATGCGGTAGTTTTTCCCCGCCCTTGGCATCGACCTCGGGGTAACAAAACCCCATTGGCACGATGGCGCTCTTTGATTCGTTGTAGAATTCATCAGCGGACATTTGCAGCTAGTCTCTCAG
>CAXGSZ010000565.1:0-1974 GCA_964012455.1 uncultured Alphaproteobacteria bacterium | reverse complement strand
TAACCGCCCATCGCGACGACGCCGGTGGCGTTCTCCATCAATATTTCGAGATGGCTATCAAACGTCAGCACATCAACCTTATCCAGCTTTGATGCCCGTTCCCTGACCTCAGCCTGTCTTTCCGTAGGCATGAACGGGCCCAATACCATGACGCTACGCGTCAAATCGGTGCTAGTTTCATAGGCGCGCAGAACCCAATCCATCAACTGGTCACCATCACCGCCGCCGCCAGCTGTCACCAGCAGATATGGAGTGTCGATATCTACGGCCGGGAGAAGCTTAGTCGGCTGTGGCACGGTTCGCCGCAAATATCCTGTGTAAGTCATTTTCCGGCGGATCGTGAGCGGAACATCCATGTCGGCCAATGGATCCCAAAACGCTTCGTGACCGTACACCCAAATTTCGTCGTATATGTTATCGAGAGCGGGGAGCAGATTACGGGATTTCCACTCACGGCGCAGAAGCGTCGGTTCGTCCAAGATATCGCGAAGTCCAAGAACTAGCGTTGTGTCTTGTTCCTGCAACATCGATAAGGTCTCCTGGAGTTCCCCACGTAGGCCAAGCGGTTCTTTGTCGACAATGAATAGGTCTGGTGCGAATTGTTCCGCCGTATGACGAATAATAGAGGCGCGGATCGCCATTGTCTGTGACAGGTCAAGATGCATCCCGAGCGACGTGTATTCGCCATTATAAAGTTTGATCACACCCGGGATGCGGACGAAATCGACCCGTGCCCGAAAATCAAAGCTGCCAATGATCGGCGAGCCGGAAAGAATTAGGACGGAAAGTCCTTTGTATTTCTCGACGAGGGCATGAGCGATGGTACGGCAGCGCCGCAGATGACCTAGCCCGAACGTATCGTGGCTGTAGATCAGTACTCTAACGCCATCCATCCGATCAGTCATGCTGTACCGCCGTGATGTTTTCCGTTGCCTTGGCCGGATCTGACTGAAGTTTCTCGATAATTTTTTCACCTGGAGTAATTTTCGGGAGCTTATGCCATATCTATAGAGGGGTCAGTAGTAAAATATGCGGTAAAGCAGGATGTCCAAGCCTACGATTGCTCAACGATGCGTATTGCAATTTTGACAACAGGTGCGATTCGTCGGCGATTCTTCGTCGAAAGCTTACAGCGTGAATTCAATGTCGACCGTGTCTTCATCGAAACCCGCGAGCCGAAACCGCCGGTGCCTACGGATCATTCAATGGATGAAGCCCGGAAATTGCGCGAGCGTGACTACTGGTACGGTGGTGCGCCGCCGGCTTTCAAGGACATCGCCGACATACAAACATTCGAAAGCTTGAACGATAGTGCGGCAATCTCCGCGTTAGGCGCGATTGAACCTGACGTGACATTGGTCTACGGCACGGGATTGCTGGGTAAGACGATACTCGTGCAATGCGGTGACACGTGTCTGAACTTTCACAATGGCGATCCGGAAGAATACCGAGGACTGGATTGCCATCTCTGGTCCCTTTATCACAGGGACTTTGCGGCCCTTAAGATGACGCTGCATTGGGTTGAGCCAACATTGGATACCGGAGCGATCGTCGATCGTCATCCACTTCCCTTGTCCAAAGATATGCCGCTGTCTGATCTGCGCCGTGTCGCGACGGAACTGACCGTCGAGATGGCTATTTCGGCGCTTCGTGAGTACGCCGAGAAAGGCGAAATACCGTCCAAACCACAGCGCCAGCGCGGCCGGTACTACTCATACATGCCGGCAGTTTTGAAGGATATTTGCGTTCGCAATTTCGAGCGCCATACGGCGGCGCTTTGATCATTTATACGGATCGGCGGCGTCGCGGAGGCCATCTCCAAGGAAACTGAAGGCGAGGATCACCAGGACGACCGGTACAACTGGTAGAATCAACCAAGGATATAGCGCCACAACACTGATGTTCTGTGCTTCGTTCAGCAAAACGCCCCAGCTGGTAATCGGTGGCCGCAGACCTAAGCCAAGGAAGGAGAGC
>CAXGSZ010000564.1:0-1994 GCA_964012455.1 uncultured Alphaproteobacteria bacterium | reverse complement strand
CCTGACCCCGCACACCCACCCGTCATTCCGAGGCGCAGCACGAACTCGGAACGACGTTTGAATTTATACGACAATATCCGCCCGCGACTTCCGACAGGCTCGGGACAACATCCGGTGGCTTCACATGGTGTCACCTGTCATTCCGGAGCGAGGGGCGAACCCGGAATGACGTTTGGGAACTGACGATATCGACAGGCATCGTCCTGAGCCTGTCGAAGGGCGGCACGGACGTTCTACATCGATAAACAATTCAACGCCGAGGAGCTTCTTATGGCCCGCATCGCCATCGCCGGCTTCATGCACGAGACGAACTGTTTTGTGCCGGACGCGACCGACTTCGAGAATTTTGCCAACCCGTCGGACCGTCCCGGCATCTTGCGGGGCGAGCGAATTCTGGAGGAATTTGCGGAACGCGGCGCCTCTACCGCGGGTTTTCTGAACGGTAGCGACGGCAACCACGCGATCGCGCCCCTACTGTGGGCCAGTACGACACCGGGCGGCTACGTCACGAAAGGCGCCTATGAGCGGATCGCCGGTGAGATAATCACACTACTGTCGGAAGCCCTGCCGGTCGACGCGGTTTATCTCGACCTGCATGGCGCGATGGTCTCGGAGGACTTCGAGGACGGCGAGGGTGAACTACTGCGCCGCGTCCGCGCCATAATCGGCGAAGAAGCGCCGATCGCAATCAGCCTCGACTATCATGCCAACGTCACCGAACAGATGGTTCGTCACGCAGACGCGATTATGCCCTATTGGACCTATCCACATGTCGACCAGTTCGACACCGGCAAACGCGCGGCAGAAGCGATGAAACGTCTGTTGATCGACGGCCGGCCCCAGGGGCGCGCACTGCGTCACCTACCCTTCCTGTTGCCTCTAAACTTCCAATGCACGTTGGTCGAACCGTCAAAATCCATAATTGATGCGGCGGCACGGCTTTCTGAAGACATGCTTTCCCTCGCCTATCTCGCCGGCTTTCCACCAGGCGACCTCCGCGAGTGCGGACCGACGGTGAGCGCCCACGCCTATACGCAGGAAGAAGCTGACGCCGCCGTCGACGAAATTGCGCAGATGGTTGCCTTGAAGGAAGCCGAGTTCGCGGAACCGTTGCTCGCACCCGACGAGGCGGTAAAGGAGGCGATGCGTATCGCCGCCAGCGCCTCGAAGCCGATTGTCGTCGCCGACACCCAGGACAATCCAGGCTGCGGCGGCACTGCCGATACCGTGGGCATGCTGGAAGCGCTGGTGATGAACGACGCGCAGAACGCGATTTTCGGGGTCGTGCGCGATCCGGCCGCCGCGGCGGCGGCGCACGAAACGGGTGTCGGCGCGGAGCTCGAGCTCGACCTTGGCGGCATGGCGGACCTTGACGGCGTCGTACCGTACCACGGCCGCTTCAAGGTCGAAGTGGTCAATGACGGCAAGTACCAGACGACCGGACCAGTTGCGCAAGGAAAGCGCTACGATGTCGGCCCCTCGGCGTTGCTGTCGATCGGCGGGATCAAGGTCGCCGTCAGCACCCATCGTGTGCAGGCGCACGACCGCTCGGTCTTCGAACATTTCGGCGTCGTGCTGCAAGACCTTGATATCATTGTGCTCAAGAGCACGGCGCATTACCGGGCGCATTTCGACCCGATCGCGGAGACGACTTTCGCCGCAATTGCCCCAGGCGGCCACGGCGCCAACCCGGTCAATTTTCCATACGGAAACCTGCGAGCCGGCGTGCGTTACTACCCGCTCGGTCCTGTGCGAGAATAGGTGAAACTTACAAACACGCCGTCCTTCCGGGACGCAATCGAACCCGGAAGGAAGAATAAATTCGCGAAAGGACCCGCGATTCACTCCCGCGCGTCTCGGATAGCCCTCCACACCTGCTCGCTCATCACCGGCATATCGATATTGTCGATGCCGAGCGGCGACAGGGCGTCAAGCACCGCGTGCACGATTGTCTGTGGCGCGCCGATACACCCGGCCTGACCGGAGCCTTTGAC
>CAXGSZ010000563.1:0-2009 GCA_964012455.1 uncultured Alphaproteobacteria bacterium | reverse complement strand
GGTTGCCAGACCGCGTCGCGGTACCCGAGGGTCTTTCGAAATCCGGAACTCGGGAAGCCTACTATGGCGAAGCGCACGGCTGGGTCGCAACGCCGCTGGTCGGCCGCGACGATCTCGGGGCCGATCCGCGAGCTGGCCCCCTGATTGTTGAGGAGTACGATAGCACGACAGTCGTTCGGCCGGGATGGACGGCGGCGCTGGATGACTGGAACAACATCGTGCTTGAACGTGACAATGATTGAGGCCGGCTCTTGGCCAGCGCGAATCGCCACGTTGCTCTTCGAGCACTTTAATTGCGGAGCTATAAAATCGACGAAAGACGGACACTATGAGCGCGCCCAATCTGAAACGTCTCCTCGCGAACCGTAAACCGAAGCTCGGTCATTCGGTGTTCGAGTTCAATTCGCCGGGCCTCGGCCAAATCATCGCAGCCGCCGGGGTCGATTTCGTCTTCCTCGACATGGAACATTCCGGATTTAGCGTGGTGGACGCCAAGCGCGCCATTTCCAGCTTCCGCGCCGGTAACCTGCCGTTCATGGTGCGGCCGCCATCAAAAGCCTCACCATATCTCGCGCGTGATGGACGTCGGCGCCGACGGCCTGGTAATGCCCATGGTCGGTTCAGGCGAGGAGGCCGCCCATATCGTCTCGTGCATGTAGTATCCGCCGATGGGACAGCGCGGCGTAGCGCTCAACATCGCGCACGACCGCTACACGCCCGGTGACACGGCGAAGGGTTTCGCCGCCGCCAACCGGCGGACCGGCCTTGCGGTCCTGATCGAGACGGAGGACGGTATCCGGAACATCGATGCGATTGCTGCGACAAAAGGGGTCGATTGCCTGTGGATTGGACATTTCGACCTCAGCTGCCCCCTCGGTATTCCCGGGCAGTTCGACCATACTGACTTCAAAAAGGCGTCGTCTCGGGTGAATCGTGCCGCGCGCAAGCATGACCGGGCGCTGGGCTGCCTCGCAGGCACACCGGAAGAGACCATCGCACTCCATCGCCAGGGCTACGACCTGTTGTGTTACTCAGGCGTTATTTGGGTCTACCAACAAGCGTTGATCCAGGGCATTTCCGCAATCCGAAATGAGTGTAAAGGTTGATACCGGGCCGCAGCCGCGTCTTGAGAATCAATTTAGTGCGCGTAAATTCCTAGTTGAGCGGATGCATACCGTCCAGTACCCATAATCGCAGGCGATATCATGAAGGAAGAATTCGAGAAAAACGGCTATTACGTTCTCAGGGGGGTCCTGACCGAGGCGGAAGTGGACCGCCTCGCACGCCCGATCCGCGCCGCTTTCAGCGAGGGCGACTACGACACCTATCACAAGGGGCCCGCCTATCCGGCACCTGGCATCCATTCAATGGGACCACGGGTTCTGCAGGAACATCCGGAGATCGCTGAAGTGAGCCTTGCGCACCCGGCCATTGTCGACGCGATCGAAACGCTCTTCGGGGAACCCGCGACCTTGGCGCAATACTGGTCGATCATGCGCCCACCCAGGGCGGGCCTCAGCGACGAGCCATTCGTCAATGGCAGTGGCGCCCATTACGATTACAAGCCGTGGCGCTGCGTCGGATCCTACGTGAAGTGGATGTTCGCCGTAATCCCGTTCATCGACTACACAGAGACAGCTGGTCCGCTGACGGTATCTCCCGGCTCTCACCTCAAGACCACGCTGTTGCCGTCTGATGGCCGCGTACACCCGGTCAACGCGGCCCAAGTCCCTTTGGCCCAGGAGATTGAGCTGGTCGACCCGTCATTGAAGAAAGGTGACGTGGTACTAATGAATGGCTTCCTATGGCACGAACCACGTCCCAATTACGGGAATTCCGATCGCTGTGGGCTCTACATGAAGTTTCACGCAAAGTCGTCGCCTCCCGCCTGCGGACCGACGATCTACCCTTCATCGGTGCACGATTTCCTACCTGAGGAAAAAAAGCACCTTGTACCTTACCACCGCAGCGACGGGCGCTGTGCGGCAATTCGGGAGGAACCGGTCGAC
>CAXGSZ010000562.1:0-2020 GCA_964012455.1 uncultured Alphaproteobacteria bacterium | reverse complement strand
ATAGGCGTCACCGTCGATACATTCGACGTGCACTTCGTGTTGCGTTAGGTCTATCGCGCGCCATTCCGTGTCCGCCGCGGGGCCTATGACGAATTCATGCGAACAGGCATTGTCGGCGATGAGTTGCGCTTCGCCTGCACTCGCGAAGTCTTCGAACCGGGAATCGGGGACTTCGATTGCGGGATGTAGGCTGCTCACCGCATCGAGCACTTCGTGCACACTGTACGGTTCATCGGTGGGGCCGAGTGATCTGCCAAAACGGAAAGCGAATTCAGGCTCTGCGACCCGCATGCGGTTGTCGCCGAAGAGCAGTTCCGCGCCGTCCTGATAAGAGCGTTCTGCGAGCAAGCGGCCGGCAATCGGCCCGGTGACACCGATATGCTGCTGTCCGGCGCTGCTCGTTGCGGCAATCTTCCAGCCGAATATTGGTTTGCGGCTCAGTGCCGCGAGTTCTGCCTGAATTGCGTAGCCATCACCACGGGTCTTCGGCCGCAGGTCTTCTGGCAATTTGTCGATAACTTCACCGGAGTTCCAAAGCTGCCAAATTAGATCTGCGGCGCCTGAAGCCATCAATTATCCTCTTCGATGATCAGCGCATCTGCGATCATGGACTGCATGCTTGCGGGCATTGTGGCGCCTGCGGCAACGTTCTGGATTGCGCCTTTCTCTGCTTCCTGGATTTCCGCGAGACGAACAGCAACTTCTTCCGCCCTATCCTGTGGTACGATGACGACGGAATCCGGGTCACCTATCACGATGTCACCTGGTTTGACGTGTACGCCGCCAAGAGTTACCCGCGCGCCGACGATACCGAGGCCGGTGCGTCCTGGTGAATTTGGCGAAATGCCTTGGCAGAAACAGGGGAGGCCCACCTCCAGAATGCCGGCTTTATCGCGCGCAAGGCCGTCGGTTACGAAACCGGCGATACCTTTATTCTTCATCATGCCGATGGCGAGATCGCCCACCACTGCGGTACCTGTAAAGGCGTCATTGGCAACCACGAGGACGTCGCCCGGTTCCGCTTCGTGAACACCGCCGAACATGCCAACGATATCGGCGGGCGCTGAATACGCGGTCAGCGCAGGGCCAACGAATGTCGCCTGTGACCCGTCAAGCGGTTTGATCCGGTAGTCGAGTGCGCCCCGGCCATCCATAGCATCGGCGAGATGCGAGGTCTGTGCGCCTCGAAACTTGTCTATCAGTTCTGCGGACGGGCGTTTGAAGCCGCGATGAATGGTTAGGGCGGGCGGGTCGTGAATCATTTTTCAGGTGTCTCGTTCAATAGATGGTATCTTTTAGGCGCTGCGGATAATTCTTGTCATAGGCGTCACCGTCGAATCCCTCGGTGCTTAGCGCTTGAAGTATATTCCCAGATGTCGGCAGTTCCTTGCGTTCAATCTGCGCATCGGGATCCCAGAGTTGGGAACGGGCGATCGCCTTTTGACATTGGAAGTAGACACGGTCCGCGGTTACGATGATCACGCTTCGCGGTGTTCTCCCATTCATGTCAAAGGTAGCGCAAAGTTCAGAATCGACCGAGATTTCAGCTCGCCCATTGATGCGTAACGTCTCGCCGACACCGGGCACCAAAAACAAAAGCGACACGCGCGAGTCACGGACGACGTTGCGTAGTGTGTCGATCCGGTTGTTACCTCGGCGATCCGGTATCATGACGGTCTTTTTGTCTACAACCCGGACGAACCCCGCAGGGTCACCCCGGGGTGAACAATCGAGGCCTTCCTCCGCGACGCTCGCCAGAACCATGAATGGGGACTTTTCGATAAAAGCGCGGTAATGATCCGAAATGTAATCGATTTCCTTCACAAGCGATTGCGCCAAAGGTTCACCGTAGATCGTTTCGAGTTCGGCGATCGTTGAGACAGTATTTTTCGGTGAGAGATCGTTCATTAAAATTCCCGTTTAAGTGCCATCGACAAATATTCAAAGCCCGGCTCCCGCGTTCCGAAGCACCAGGGTGATGAAACGGACTTTATGCGCGGCAATTCCAGTTAGAGCTCAC
>CAXGSZ010000561.1:0-2050 GCA_964012455.1 uncultured Alphaproteobacteria bacterium | reverse complement strand
CGCCGCCATCTGGAATATAGGGATCATAAAACAAGATGTTCATGCCGAGCGCTTTTGCCCGCAGGCCGGCGGCGGTGCCAATTCGGCCGCGGCCAACGATACCGAACGTGGCGCCACGGGCGCGCCGGACGATGGGCGTGTCGATCGCGCGCCATTTCGCGACGGGTTCATCGACCAGCGCCGTGTGATGACGCATAATACCGCGCGTTAGCGCCAACATCAGACCGATGGCGTGGTCGGCCACGTCCGTTGTGCCGTAGTCCGGCACATTGCAGGCGGCTATCCCGCGCTTGCCGGCTGCCTCGATGTCGATGACATCGAATCCGACGCCCATGCGGATCACGATGCGGCAGTTCTTCGCCTTATCGAGCATTGCGGTATTGCAGGGCAGTCGCCCCCAGACCATCAATCCGTCGGTCGCTTCCCAAACATCGCTCGAGATTTCGTCGAGACTATCGGCCTGGTAGACCCTTACCTCGGCCCGGTCACCGACGACCGCTTGTTCAAACTCAGCGCCGCCATCAAATCGCGCGTCCGGCATCAGCATCAACATCTTGCGAGACTCCTCTCTATAGAGCGGCCGGCGAGCATCTGCGGAACCTGCCCAATGGTCAAGTGGACCGTATAGACGGTGTGCCTATTTGCTTCTGTTTAGTGCTTGAGGAATTGCTCCGCCGGAGAAGTGAGATATTCAATCGGTGGGCGCGCTGGCTTAATTCAATTTACAATACGCCAATAAGAACGGGAGCGACGGTATGATCGAGATCGGGCTGTATTTGTCTATCGCAAATCCGCCGCTGAGTGACGATATGGACCGCTGTACCGCCGAAACGCTCGTGAAAATGTGGAGGTCGCCGAAGTCTATCGCCAAGCCGCATGAGCCGCCGGTAAGGAACCGCAGGTCGTGATGATGCGCGATGCCAGGGTTGATGACACACTGGAGGATGCGGCCCGCGTCTGCGGTCTCGAAGTGATGGACGCCTAGCGGTATGACTGGCGAAACGGTGCCAATGCTTTCCACGAATTCAGTTCGGTAGATAATTTCCGGTTCGAAAACGTCTGGAAGGGACGGATCATCACGGGATCACCCAAGACCTTCGGTTCAGAATTCAAGCGCTGGAGCTAGGCTACCGGCAGCGATTATTTCCTGCTGCTCCTTCGTCTCGGCCATTTTGGCGGCCGTCCCAAAAGGAGATCAGGGCTGCCATCGAGTGTTTCGGAAACGACGGTATCCCGTATTTGGGGGATTAATGACTCTCTCGCGGGACCGGGGCGCCTGAATTTCCGACGAGAAAATCGAAATCGGCGCCGGTGTCGGCCTGCAACACGTGGTCGGCATAGAGCCGGTAGTAGCCGCGGTCGATGGGACCGGTGGGAGGGCTCCATTCGGTCCGGCGGCGTTCCAACTCATCGTCCGAGACATCAAGGTGCAGGCGTCGGCCGGCGACGTCGAGCTCGATCATGTCGCCGTCCTGCACCAAAGCGAGTGTGCCGCCCGCCGCCGCTTCCGGCGTGGTGTGCAGCACCACAGTGCCATAGGCCGTGCCACTCATCCGCGCGTCGGATATACGCACCATGTCGGTGATGCCCTGCGCGAGGATCTTTGGCGGCAGTTCCAGGTTGCCGACTTCGGGGAAGCCTGGGTAGCCCTTGGGGCCACAATTCTTCAGCACCAACACGTCGTTCGGCTCGACATCGAGGTCCGGGTCGTTGACCTTCTCCTTGAAGTGATCGATGTCCTCGAAGACGATCGCGCGTCCGCGGTGCTGCATCAGCTCCTCGGTCGCCGCGGATGGCTTCAGGATCGCTCCGGTCGGCGCGAGATTCCCTTTGAGTACGACAATGCCGCCCGTATCCTTGAATGGCTTTCCTTGCGTGAAGATGACGTTGCGATCGTAACACGTGGCGTCTTTTACGTTCTCCCAGATCGACTTGCCGTTCACCGTTGGCGCGTCCTTGTGGATATGGTCGCCGATCTCCTTGATTACGGCGGGGGGCCCACCCGCATAGAAGAAGTCCTCCATCAGAAATTCGCCTGACGGCATCAGGT
>CAXGSZ010000560.1:0-2056 GCA_964012455.1 uncultured Alphaproteobacteria bacterium | reverse complement strand
AGATCCAACAGAGGCTGCAATTCCTTCAGGGTCGTAATCTCCTCGGCCGGCCCACCCGGCATATACTCTGGATGCGGGCCGAAACGGTTGACCCATACCACTTGGAAACCAAAGTGCGTTGCCGCCCAGGCATTTGATGACATACAGCAAATTTCCGGTCGTGTGCATTTGCAACGGTCGGCTACCATCTTGTAGACGCGCGGGTCGACCTTAGAAACGCCAACATCGTAAACGGAGAGAGAGGCATCGAGTACGTCGCCGAGCGACGAGTTCTTCACCGCGGAATCCAGCATTTCGCGGGAGCCATTCGATAGAATGCCCGAATGTTCCCCGGTGCGCTTAAGCTTTTGCAGGGCGCCTGGAACTTCCGAGTAGCACTTAAGCTGTCGATAGAAATTCATCAGCTTCTAGCTTAGTGCCGGATCGTTCGGTCCGGATCCGAGCAGGGCGAAGTCAAGTGCTTCCCCCGTGATCTGCCAGAACGGTACGAGTTCCTGAATCAGACTTCGCAAACAACTGTATTGCAATTGCTTTTTACGCCAGCTGTTCGAAATTTGATCGGCCTTTTCACCGAGGTTGTCTCGACATTGAGCGGCGGCGGAATGAACGTCGAATAGTGTTCTGTAGGTGTCGTACACGCAGGCTTTGATGCCTATGATTTTCATTTCTGGCATTTTTCGTTTCTTTTGTTTGGCGCGCGTCGTTTCATGGAATGATCTGGCGCTTGTGGGGCGTGACAGTTGCCTTTGGAGACAGGGTCAGGTCGCGATTTGTAACGCGTCCCCGATAGACCGTGAAATTTTCCAATACGCGCTGCACATAGTTACGGGTCTCGTAGAACGGTATGGATTCGATCCAGTCCACCGCATGTTCGACCGACCGGTTTGGGTCGCCAAAATATTTAAGCCAGCGTTTTACCCGCGCGGGACCGGCATTGTAGGCGGAGAGCGCCAAGATTGGAGAGCCCTTGTAATCCTCCAACAACTGCAAAAGATAGGCGCGCCCGATGGTAACGTTGTATTTTGGATCTCTTGTAAGCCGCGAGCGTGAGTAACTTATGTTGAGTCGCTGGGCGACCCGGTAGGCCGTTTTTGGCATGAGCTGCATCAGACCGCGGGCACCAGCGTGGCTGATCGCTTTCGGATCGAAGGCACTTTCCTGCCGCACGACGGCCTTTACGAACGCCGAATCGGGGTGGTTCTTTGATGCAAGCCTCAAATCCGGATAGCCGAGACGGCTGAGGACGATACCCTCCCGCAACGCCTTCTTCGCGACATGAATGGCAAGGTCGTCGCGGCGCTGGTCGCGCGCGAGATCGGCAAGCAACGTCCAGTCCGGAGCCGTTTTCGTGCCGCGGGCGAGCTGGCGGACAAATGGATCAATCTCTTCCTTCAGGCCCATGGTCGATAGCATTTTCACCAATCGAACCAGCTCCAACCGGGCGAACGCCTCCGTCTCGGCGATCGTCGGCTTTGGCTCCAGCGGAAAACTCGGCCGTGCCGTGGGGGCCAGCTTTGCCGCGGCCATTTGGCCGTAAAACGACGTGACGTGGGATGCCGCACCGGCAAACCACTGTAGCGAAATTTCGGGTTTCCCGCCGGCTTCCGCCGCCCGACCCGCCCAGTATGCGGCGCGGGCCTTGCTCACGGGATAGGACACGTTGTCGAACATCTTCTTAAAGTGTTCGAAGGCGTCGACATAGCGGTGCAGCGAGCGAAGGGCAATCCAGCCCGACAGCCACTCGCCTTCCGCCAGGCCGATCCCCGCCGTTTGCCGGTGTGAGGATGCGAGCGCGTAAGCTTCGTTTGTGCGGCCCTTGCGGAGTAGCCAACGGGATAAAATACGGCGCTCTGTCCACCATCTCTTTGCCTCGGTCCGGGGGGCGCCAGATTGACTCAATAATTCGATCGCTGAGTCGTATTTCCGGTTTTTACGTCGCCAGCGGACGCGTTCGTAGACTAGGCCTGGATCGCCAATGAGTCGTTTCGGTACTTTGGACACAGCATAATCCACGCCGGGTTCGCGTCGCATCAATGCAATCCGCGCGAGGCCGAGC
>CAXGSZ010000559.1:0-2058 GCA_964012455.1 uncultured Alphaproteobacteria bacterium | reverse complement strand
TGTCAACGCATCACCCGGTGCGCCGTCCAGAACCGTCTGCACTGCTTTTGAAATCCCATCCACTGCATCGCGGACCCGAACTATACGTCTGCCGCCGGTGAGCGCAATCGCCGCCACCTCGTCCGCAAGACGCGCGGGGTCATTGGAGATATCGCCACCGGTCAATTCGCAAACTAGGAAGGGATCCGTCAGATCCGCGACCACTGTCGCGCCAAGGGCAGTCGCACGTTCGCGCACCAGCCCCTCATCGGGCCCGTAAATAAGAGCAATCCGCAATTCCGCTGGCGGTGCACACACGAAGGAATCGGCTTTACCAGCAGAAATTTTCACAGCGCGACTAGGACCCTCGACGAGAGAAGAAGAGACCCAGCCGCGTCTTAATCTCGTCGCTGACCTCTCGCGCCGCCCGTTCGGTTGCATCGCGCTCCGACACGACACGTGCAAACTCAGAATCCGATATATTATAATTGTTGACAGAACGAACGCTGCCCTCGGCCAAAATCTTGCCATCGGTATCACAGGTTAAAAAATATCTCGCAATCAAGATCAGTTTCGCGCGGGTCGCTTCTTCGGTAAACTTGAGTCCAATTTCCTGCGTGGAGCGCGTAACCGATACTCTCAGCGTGTATCTTGAATCGGCCGATCGGCCACTCGGGTTCAAACGATCGAGCAGAAAGTTATGAACGATCTGTCCCTCACGGTTTGCGATCAAAGTGATTTTTATGTGCGCAAACTCCTGATTTATTGCACGATTTTTAGATCCGCCATAAAGTGGACTGAAGCCGCAAGCCGCCAAGGCAACAATTAGTGTGCATGTCCCAAAGGGTCTAAAGAACGACATTTATCACCTTGTTTGGTACCACGATAACCTTTCGGGGGGAGACTCCACCGGTTGCCCGCGCGACGTTCTCAAGCGTTAGTGCGCGCTCCTCTGCAATTTTCTTATCGACATCGACGGGCAGATCAATCGTGTCGCGCAACTTGCCATTCACCTGGACTGCAAACGTTACCGTTTCTTTAGAGAGATAGGCTTCGTTGGCGCACGGCCATGCAGTGTCGCTCAGTAAAGATTTGTGGCCGAGGATGGACCACAGTTCCTCGGCGAGATGCGGCATGACCGGCGCAATCAATTGGGCCGTCGTCTCAAAGCCGAACCGACGGGTCCAGGCCCGGTCAGCGCTGTCGCCATCGAGGTTCGCGAGTGCGTTCGTCAGCTCACGAATCCGGGCAACCGCCCGATTGAAGCGGAAGGCGTCAAAATCCGCACTCACATCAGCGATCGTACGGTGAATCTTGCGAAGAACCTTGTCCGATGCATCGTCGAACGCCTCTGGCGCATCGTCCGCCACCTCGGCTAAGTGAAATACCGGCTTCGCGATCATCCGCCAGACACGGTTGGTATATCGCCAAGCCCCTTCGATCCCGGCATCCGTCCATTCGAGGTCGCGCGCCGCGGGACTGTCCGACAACATAAACAACCTGGCAGTATCCGCACCGTAAGTCGCGATTATCGCCTCCGGGTCCACAACATTCTTCCGCGACTTGCTCATTTTTTCTGAACGCCCGGCTACAACGGGCCGACCATTGTTGACATGGACCAATTTCCCATCCGATTCCCGCGTTACCTGTTCCGGGAACAGCCAGCCGCCCGTCTCCTCGGAGGCGTCGCGGTAGGTTTCGTGACAGACCATACCTTGCGTCAGCAGACCGGCGAACGGTTCCTTCACATCGAGATAGCCGCAATCGGTTAATGCGCGGGCAAAAAACCGAGAATACAACAGATGGAGAATAGCATGCTCAATCCCGCCAATATACTGGTCGACCGGCATCCAATAATCAGCTTCCGCGCGAGAAAATATGCGCTGCTGATCAGTCGATCCAAACTGCACGAAATACCAAGACGATTCGAAAAAGGTATCGAAAGTGTCGGTCTCGCGCTCCGCCGGCTTGTTACATACTGGGCAAGGCACGTGTTTCCACGTCGGATGGTGATCAAGTGGGTTGCCCGACTGCTCAAAATCAACATCGTCCGGCAAAGTGACGGGCAGTTCGGCTTCT
>CAXGSZ010000558.1:0-2066 GCA_964012455.1 uncultured Alphaproteobacteria bacterium | reverse complement strand
ATAACGAGCGAACAGCGCGCGCCGTTGCCGCTGAGGTCGGCATCGACGAGGTCCGCGCCGAGCTTCTGCCCGAAGACAAGGTGACAGCCATCGAGGAGTTGGTCGAAACGCATGACATGGTCGCCATGATCGGCGACGGGGTGAACGACGCACCCGCTATGGCGCGCGCGCATTATGCTATCGCGATGGGTGCTGTCGGTTCGGACGCGGCAATCGAGACGGCGGATATTGCCCTGATGACCGACGACCTCGGCAAGGTGCCTTGGCTGATTGGTCATTCGCGTCGGACAATGTCGATCATCCATCAGAACATCGGATTTTCCTTGGCGACCAAGGGCGTTTTCGTTGTCGCTACCGCGTTCGGACTGGCATCGATGTGGGGCGCTATTGCAGCCGACGTAGGAGTGTCATTGCTGGTGGTGGCCAACGCCCTGCGCCTGCTGAACAGCCACGAAGCCAAGGTACCACCGTCCGGCGGTGAGCAGGTTGGTCCTCAGATGGCGGAGGCCGCGCTTGCCCACGGACATTGATCACGCATCATTTGCAAGGTAACGTGTCGTTCATATCAGACCTCACGAATGAGGCATCGAGCAGTGAAAACCATCCGATTTCCTCGCTGCGCCGTCCTGTTGGGCGGGTTGGCAGCGTTTCTGTCCGGTTGTGCCAGCAAGTTTCGCCGCTATGACGGACCCGAAGTAACGCGTGTTCGGCTCTACAAGGGGCAGCACTTGCTTGTTCTCGACGGAGCCGGTCGCGTATTGCAAACCTATCCGGTCGGGCTGGGTTTCGCTCCTGAGGGTCACAAGCAATTCGAGGGAGACGGTCGGACCCCGGAGGGCGCCTACGTAGTCGATAAGCGCAACCCTGAAAGCACCTATCATCTTTCAGTTGGCATCTCTTATCCGAACGAGGCCGATATTGCCTTTGCCGAAGCGCAGGGCCGATCCCCCGGGGGCGACATCTTCATACATGGTGGTCCACGTCCCGGCATCGATCCGACGAACGTCCGCGACTGAACAGCTGGCTGCATCGCGGTCACGAATCGGCAGATCGAGGACATCTATGCAATGGTGAAGGACGGGACACCGACCGACATCTACGCCTGATGGGCGGAAATGATGTTGCGTCAGATCAGGCAAATCGACGACGCAGAGCCACGTTGATCGCCTCGATGGCGATCACCATGGCGATCACGGCCAAAGTGACGCTCGCCGCCTTGTCGTACTGGAACGAGCGCACATAAGTCTGGATGTAGAAGCCGATTCCACCGGCGCCAACGATCCCGAGGATGAGCGACTCGCGCAGGTTCAATTCAAAACGGAAGATCGTGTCGCGCGCGATAACCCGCGCCATCTGTGGCCAGATCGCGTGCCTGAGTCTGGCAAGCGGCCCGGCACCGGCACTTTCCAGCGCGGCGATCGGTGCGCGGGAGACGCCGTCGATCGCCTCGGCGTAGAACTTGGCGAGCATGCCGGTCGCGTGGAAGGCAACCGCGATGATGCCGGGCAGGGGACCGAGCCCGACCGCGCCCACCATCAGCATTGCAACAAGGATCAATGGTATGGCGCGGATAAAGGCGAGCAGCGTCCGGACCGGGCGATAGAACAGCGGCGATACCATCGTTTCGGAGGCAAGGATTCCGAGCGGTACCGACAGGATCACGGCCCCCAGCGATCCGAGGACCGCGATCCGCAGCGTCTCGGCGCTTCCCTTCAGGATCTCGTTCATCACGGTCGGATCCGGGGGAAACATCCGGCTGAGGAAGTCGGCGATACGTGGCCCGGCAGACACCAGGCGGGACAGATCGACATCCGTCGTGGCGAAAGACCACGATACGGCGCCGACGACCAAGGTAATGGCCACGAAGCCGCCAAGTCCGCGCGACCTCGTCACGTTACCGCCTTCAGCCGGACGCCCGGCAGAGGTGCGGTCTCGCGGTAGAGATCCGCTGTCGCTTCATCGTCCAGCTCGGTCGTGGGCAGGTCGAAGACGATCCGGCCGGCGCACATGCCGACGATGCGCTGTGCGAACCGCCGTGCCAGTTCCGGCTGGTGCGACGAGAACAG
>CAXGSZ010000557.1:0-2081 GCA_964012455.1 uncultured Alphaproteobacteria bacterium | reverse complement strand
CGATGAACCGCAGGCCCAGATATCGACCGTGCTCGCCATTGACCGCATAGGCAACAGGCACGACAAAAAATGTCGCGATTACTAGCGCCACCCATATATGCCACGTTCGCCGCATTTTCTCCCACTTCGCAGGGCTGATCCACTTTTTAAAAACTTTTTACCAAAGCCCCTGAATGTTATGCAAAACACCTGCCGCAATGTCGAGTTAATTCGTTGCGAAGAAATATCCAAAAACCAAGCAAACGACGTTCGGCGGATAGCCCGCTACTGCTTGGTCTTTGAAAGTGCGAAGGAATTCTCCAGTTCACGGCGGATTCTATAGGCCTCCGAAGTTTCGTCGATCTCCACATCGTTCCAGCTGATGCGCTCACCCTTGCCGATGTTACGCTTGAGCGTGACATTGTGCGCCAGTCCGATCGGCAGTCCGCCGATAGAGAGCGAGTCCTCGGCCGGCAACAGACGGCCCCAGACCGTATAACCACCTTCCCCATCAAGGACGTCGCCGACGTTGAGGTCGCGTTTCGCCGTTGCAACGACATCGCCCCGCCATGCGTCCGGTGCTCCCGTCGCTTCACCCCGCAGGGCGGCGTTTGCGACTGAAATCCCGAGTTCCAGCCCAATCAAATGATACGGTTTGTACATTGCCGCGTAGCGGCCATCCGCGGAAGATGTCAGTCCGTATTGCGCAAAGCACTCCCGAACGAAGCCGTCCGGCGCCTCCAGAGTGGCGTAGACGCCCCAACGTAGATCGTTGACGACTTCTCGTGAGTCGCGTTCAGAACTCGAAATAACCTCAACCTGACCCTTGTGATTGAGCACACCACCTTCTTCGCTCGGGCGCAGAACATGCGCCAAATCCTGCGTCCCGCACGGCGGAAAAGAGAGACCTTCAGGGGCCGGAGTGAGGCCGGTGGCATTAGCAACGGCCGCCATTTCGATAGCGGACTTCGTGCCATCGAGGAATGAATTGAACATTTGGCTGTTGAGGCCCGCCGCCGCGGCCTCTTCCGGCGTCAGGTTCTGGCCGTAGTGCGCCCAAACCGTATCCGGTGTCGATTCGTGATACTCTGGCAAATACTTCGTGCCCTTGCCCGCCGCCACAACCTCGAAGCCGGAGGCACGGGCCCAGTCGACAATCTCGGCGATGAGCGCGGGCTGATCGCCGTAGGCCAACGAATAGACGCCACCTGCGGCTTCAACCTTACGCGCAAGCAAAGGCCCCGCAAGCACATCCGCTTCGACATTGACCATGACAATGTGCCGGCCATGCGTCGCAGCAAGTAATGCGTGGCGAATTCCCACAGCCGGGACACCTGTCGCATCGACGACCACATCCAAACCATCTGCGGCCACAAGGCCTTCAGAATCCTCCGTGATGAAGGTTTTACCTGTCGCGACAGCATCCTCAAACGAGGTTGCATCGAATTGGTCATCCGTCCAACCGACCCGACGCAGCGCTTCACGCGCACGCTCCGGTGCGAGATCGGCCACGCCCATGACATTGATCCCTGGCGTACGGCGCGCTTGCGCCAGATACATCGATCCAAATTTCCCGGCGCCGATCACACCGACGCGGATGGGGTTGTCCTCTTCAGCGCGTTGCCGCAGCAAATTGTGTAGAGCCATGATCACAATACTCCCCGTCTACGGCGGGCCTATCGGCCCGAAGACCACTAGAGAAAAGCCGTCGCTTCGATTACTCTGCCGCAGCAGAGCTGCTCAGCGTGCGCAAACAATCATCCGGCAAGCATTTGATTGGTGTGAAATCCCGATGTGCGATCCATTCTGCCCGCTTGAAACGTCGGATATGATTGTCCACGTGGCAGAGCGAGAGATAGGCAATAGTCCTATCGAAAGGGGACATGTTGCTCGGTGAACCATGTACCAGATTGGAATGGAACATGATGACCGAACCGGCCTTCCCCTTCGGCGCAATAATACCGCCCTCCCCGACCAGCCGGGCAATCGTGTCGTCGTCAATCGTCCAAAGAGGGTAGCTAGTCGTCTTCAGGTCGTGACCGGCCGTGATTACTCCGCTCTTGTGACTTTTGGGGATGAACATCAGCGCGCCGTTGAACTCG
>CAXGSZ010000556.1:0-2088 GCA_964012455.1 uncultured Alphaproteobacteria bacterium | reverse complement strand
TCGGTCGAAACCCTCGGGTTCATGGCGAAGAGCGTCGGTGTCGGCAATGCGGCCCGGGGTGGTCTGCTGGCAGGACTCCTAGCAGCACGTCACTACGACGGTCCCGACGCACCGCTCGAGGGGGTGCGCGGCTTTATGAATGTAACTGGCGACAAACCCCGCCTCGAAGAGGTGAATGGTGATCTCGGCTCCCGGTGGGAGGCGTTGAAGAATATCCACAAGCCCTATCCTTGCGGCATTGTGATCAATGCAGTAATTGACGGCTGTCTAGAGCTTTTGGCCCGTGATGTTTCTGTTTCGGACATCGAGACAATTGTCCTGACCGGGCACCCGTTGCTGCAGCAACGGGCAGACCGGCCAGATGTGAGTACCGGCCGGGAATCTCAGGTCAGCGCTCAGCATGCCGTTGCGGCAACGCTTATCTTTGGAGAAGCTGGTCTCGCGCAGTTCACAGATGAAGCGGTCAATGACCCGAGGGTCCTCGACTTTCGCAATAGGGTGTCCATTTCGGTCGACGATACTGTACCGGTACCGAATGCGCGCATGGTTGTCGGTTATGCCGATGGGCGCTCGGAGCTTGTTGAGGTCGAAGACGCACGCGGCACCGATAAGCGGCCTCTGACCGATGCGGAACTTGAAGTGAAATTCCGCACGCTTGCTGGCACCTACGCATCCGACCGCACGGAAATAGAAAAGCTCATTGAAGCGATCTGGTCGCTTGACGCGCAAGACGATGCGGGCGCCTTGCTCTCCCACGCTTTACCGCTCAGTGTATAGATCAGGCGCAAAGCGCTGTCGGTGCATTGTCACCCCCAATCTGTATCCTGTACATGAGCTTCCGTTGCGCCGGACTCAGATGATCGCGACGATGCAGCGTGGAAAGAATTGCCCCAGATCGCCATGTCGCAAGTTTCCCAGGCCTCCATCCAGTAGTAGTCGCCGGCGGATGCCTCCGTGCACAAAGGGAATCCCAGAGTTCATCGCGTTAGGCGTCCGACAGGCCGACAAACTAGGCGTTTGGGCTAAGGCCAAAAAATAGTGATTTCTGGCCGGTCTTCGGTTGCCGAACGACTATGGGATGCCTCGCACCCGGTCTGTCTTAATTCGTGTAATCTTCGGCAAACCCGATTCTGAGTTTGCCTGCCGAATTGCGCGTCGCATCGTGTTCGCCGGATAGGTTCTCGAAGTGTTCGCGCTGGCCAAGGAAGAGATTCACATAGGCGGGATCCGCGGTCTCCGTTGTTTCGATTTCGGAAAGCATGTTCGCAATCGGTAGGATGTTCTTGTAGGTCATGTCCGGATGCCAGACGAGTTCTGAATTCCCGGGTCAGCTGACGGCAATACTGGCTTCAATAATATTGGAGGTTACGTTGATTTTGGATCGCGTCGGATGATGTGGCAGATTGGCCGGTCGTGTCGACGCGGGGTCGAGGGGACCGAAGGTCGCCGAGAATGCGATCAACCAATTCGGTTTTCGCGAGGCCACTTGTGGACCCCCTTCAGTCCTCATGTTATGTGACCTCGCGACAAGGTAAGTTTGGAGATAGATCGTGCCTAAACCGCTTTGGCGGCCATCCGCCGACCGCATCGCCGACGCCAATATCACGGCCTTCGCTCGGCAACTGGAATCCGACTGGGGCGTGGCTTTGCCGGATTATCCGTCATTGCACGCCTTTTCGCTTAATGAGATGGAAAAGTTCTGGTCGACCGTATGGGATTTCTGCGGCGTGGTTGCGGAGGCCAAGGGCGAACGCATTCTGCTCGACGGAGACCGGATGCCGGGCGCTAAGTTTTTTCCTGATGCGCGTCTCAACTTTGCCGAAAACCTGCTGGGCCGTCGCGACGATTCGCCGGCGATCGTGTTCCGTGCCGAAGATATGGTTAAACGCCAGCTAACCTGGAACGTGCTATACGACGAGGTCTCGCGATTGGCGCAGGCGCTGCGGGCGCTCGGTGTGGCATCAGGAGATCGGATTGCCGGGTTCGTTCCGAACTGCCCAGAAGCGATCATCGCGATGCTGGCTGCGAGCTCAATCGGTGCAATTTGGACGTCATCTTCGCCGGACTTCGGAATCCAAGGTGTGCTCG
>CAXGSZ010000555.1:0-2094 GCA_964012455.1 uncultured Alphaproteobacteria bacterium | reverse complement strand
GGCATCGGGGGTGTCCCCAACCAGTTTGAGCGCAAAATAAGCTTTTATACTGGCACTCAGGTTGAAGTCACCTTCATAGAACAGGGGCCAGCCGCCATGGTCCCCCTGTATCGCGCGAAGGTAGGATGAGAGCTTGCTTTCAGTTTCGTCATCGGTTTCGTCAAGGTAATGGTTGAGCAGAATCCATTCGGCGGGAATGGTTGCATCCGCCTCCAGATTGAACACCCAATGCCCATCTTTTGCTTGCATGGACTTCAGGTCGTCGCGTGCTTCGGCAATTGTTGCCTCAACCTGAGACAGCAGTGCACTATCGTCGAACCCGTTATCGTTTACTAAGGCGTCCATGCCCTATGCAATCCTCATCGCCAATTCGCTCGGCTGTTTTGGAATCTAGTATAATATACTGACGGATTAGGCACTCTGTGCGCCGTAAATTTGTAGAGTTGTCGTAACTTGTCAAGCGATGTGCGGCTTTTTTGCCACACTTTTCCCGTCTGCTACGAATTCACCGTCGCAATCACTCGCGCAGCGTCGAATCCGGATCGAATAGAGCCTTCGATCGTAGCGGGCAAACCGGTATCGACCCAGTCTCCTGCAAGGAAGATATTATCGAATCCACATCTACACTGCGCGCGGTGCCGAATCGACCTAGGCGTCTGTGAAAATGTGGCACGCCGTTCCTTGATAACGCGGTGCCGGTGTGGCGGTTCTTTTGATAGCCCAGAAATAGCGACTCGCAGGTCTCGCCAAATCGCGTCAGCAATAGAATCGTTCGATTGCTGGGCAAGTTCGTCAGCTGCGCTTACAGTCACTGAGATGATGTTATCTCGGAAAAAGACCCATTGCGCGGTTCCGCCAACGATGCCGATCAACCCAGCCTGTTCGGGGACCTCGGGTGGGTCGTCAACGCGAAAATGCGCGTTTACGATCGGGTGAAAATCGGATGGTGGATCGATCGCGGGCAAGAGCTTGCCAACAGCTTGTGCTGGCAGCGCTAAGACGACCATATCTCCGGTGTCGATCGTTTGCTTGCCATCGCCGAATGCGAGGGCGACAGCTCGTTGGCCTTCAGTCGAAATATTTTTAAGCCGGCGGTTCGGCTCGAAACGGGCGTCACGATCTTCGAGATAGCGTAGCGCTGGTTCGACGAATGTCTGTGAGAGGCCATGTTTTGCCATGCGCGGCCTGCATGCTCGTGCACCACGTATGAATGTCTCACGAATAACCTTGGCGAGAAGCGCCGCGGATCCGCTTTCCGCCGGCGTATTAAGAACACCAACGGTGAGAGGCTCGATAAACCGCCGAAACAGATTGGTGTCCGTATCAATGACATCTTGGATCACATCATTCTCACTCGCAGTCATTAACCGGGCAGATTTGAGATAATCCCAAATCCCAGTACCTGGAATGCGGCGATTGCGATCGAGAATCCATCCTGGCCACCAACCGTCGTCGATTTCGACGGTCCATTTCAGATTGAAGGCTAAGTCGACAAACGGAAAAACGGCTCGGTCGGGACCCGTCAACTCAGCCTCCGCGTCGATCAGCGCAAGATAGTCCTGTACCCCTGTATTCCCACTGAGCAGTAAGTGATTTCCGTTGTCGATCGTACAGTCGAGATGATCGTCGTGAAATGATCGGCAACGGCCGCCCGCGTGACCTGCACCTTCGTAGAGGATTACGTCGTGGCCTTCACTTGCAAGACGGACTGCACAGGCGAGGCCCGAAATGCCAGCGCCGACGATGTGAACTCTCTGCATTGGTATTAGAACAGTCCGTGGCGTACAAGAATCCAAATTTTTACTACTTTGGAAATCTTAACCGGTACTTCGAGCCTGGACCAGCCACGCTTATGAAGTCCGTCGAGGACTCGCCGGTAAACCTGCATCATTAGGATCGCCGGGCGAATATGTTTCCTGGAACATTGTGCTATTGCGGCCTCGGCATCCGCGAAATGTTGTTGAGCAATCTCACTTAACGCTTCGCAAACATCAGAAATACGTGGATCGGACATTATCTCTTTCGGCGCCGTGGCCGTAATACCGGCATCGTTAAGAAGTTCGCGAGGCAAGTAAAAACGGTCTCTTTCGGCGT
>CAXGSZ010000554.1:0-2106 GCA_964012455.1 uncultured Alphaproteobacteria bacterium | reverse complement strand
GAGTCGAACCCCTGACCTTCGCATTGCGAACGCGACGCTCTCCCAACTGAGCTACGGCCCCACAAAGGCCCAGCTGCGCCGGGCAAGCGGAATATGTTGACCCGGCGCATTTCTGTCAAGCCGATAGGCGTATCACAAGGCTTGCCCCACTTCCGTCTGGTTCTGTACTGTAATCTAACGGTTTCCCCAACGCCATTCGGATGCACCATGAATTCCCTGCTGTTCTTACTGAGCGCCGTGATCGAACTCTACATCTGGGTGGTTCTGATCCAAGTGATACTGAGCTGGTTGGTCGCCTTCAACGTCATCAATATGCGGAACCAGTTCGTCTATACCTTGGGGAATATGTTCTATCGCCTGACCGAACCGGCGTTGCAGCCGATCCGCCGCTGCATACCGAATTTAGGCGGCATTGATATTTCGCCGGTGATCCTAATTCTGCTCCTGTATTTCGTCCGTAGCCTAATGCACGAGTATTGGCCACGCGGTTGAGCACGATGCTGAGCGATGACGCGACGGTAACCGTCCGTGCGACATCGGGTGCGGCGCGTCCGTGGAGTGATTGAAATGGCGGAAATTGACATCATTGACGGTAAGGCCTTTGCGGCCGAGCTGCGCGGCCGGATTGCCGACGCGGTGAGTGAAATGAAGTCAGATCACGGTTTGACACCAGGCCTTGCAGTGGTGCTCGTAGGTGAGGATCCCGCGAGCCAAGTCTATGTCCGCAACAAGAATAAGGCGACGGTCGAAGCGGGCATGAACGGGTTTGAGCACGTCCTGCCGATGGATACCGGGCAAGAAGAGCTGATCGCCCTTATCGGTACATTGAATGGGGATGATGCCGTTCACGGCATCTTGGTCCAACTGCCTCTGCCCGATCAGATCGATGAACAGGCTGTCATTGATGCCATCTCGCCGGATAAGGATGCGGACGGGTTTCATGTAGTGAACACGGGCCGGCTCGCGACTGGCGGAGACTCCGTGGTGCCCTGCACCCCGCTTGGCTGTCTGATGATGCTGAAGGACCGGATGGGCGACCTCTCGGGCAAGGAGGCGGTGATCGTCGGCCGCTCCAACATCGTCGGCAAGCCGATGGCGCATTTGCTGCTCGACGCCAACTGCACAGTCACGATCTGCCACTCACGGACGGCGGATCTTCCGGAGGTCTGCCGCCGGGCGGATATTCTGGTCGCCGCTGTCGGTCGGGCCGAAATGGTGCGTGGAGATTGGGTCAAACCGGGTGCGACTGTGATTGATGTCGGTATCAATCGCGTGCCGAAACCGGGTGAAGAGGGCAAGACGTGCCTGGTCGGCGATGTCGCTTTCGCCGAAGTTAAAGCCGTGGCCGGCGCCATCACCCCCGTGCCCGGTGGTGTCGGGCCGATGACAATCGCGTGCCTATTGGCGAATACGGTCACCGCGGCCTGCCGTCAGCACGGCATTGCACCGCCGGAGTTTTAGTCCGGCACGTGCCGCGGCAAGGTAAAGACGGCGCCGAGGAGCATCGCAACGCCCCCTAAGACGAACAGGATATCGTATCCCGCGACCTCGAATATGTAGGGCATCGCCAGTCCGCCGGCCGCCGCGCCGCAGGCATTTGCCAGAATGGTGACCCGCATCATCCGCGGCATGTCGGCGGCGCTGCCCATCTCGCGGGCTCGTGCGGCCATGATCGAGGCAAGGCCGGGTTGCCCGCCGTAAAGCATGGACGAGAGCCACAGGACAACGCCGACCGCGAGCATGGCTGGTCCACCAACGCCGAGACCCAGGAGGACGAATACAATAAGCAGCGTCGCCGATATACCGATGCGAGAAGCCAGTGTCGCGGTCACCAGCGGCCCGAGAAATGCAGACAAGCCGACGACACTCCAATGCCAACCGGCCATGTTCATGCCGAGCCCGACATCGCGGACGAGGAAGTCCACCCAATAGATTGTATGCGGAACGATCCCGAAGGAGAACAGGAAATTGGCGACGAGGAGGCCACGCCACGGCCAGTGATCGGGCAACGGATCCGGACTTGAGGTGGGTCCGTTTGGCAAGATATCGGCCACCGCCCATCCCCATTGCGCAGCGACGGCCGCGGCAAGGCCACCGAGGGCGAAG
>CAXGSZ010000553.1:0-2116 GCA_964012455.1 uncultured Alphaproteobacteria bacterium | reverse complement strand
GGCGCCTTCTTGCCGATGTTACCGGCGCAGGAGCAGAAAATATACATCGCTCCCTCTGGCAGATCGCACTGCAGGCCCTGGGCCTTGTTCAGCTTCTCGAACAGCATGTCGCGGCGGTGCTGCAGGTTTGCCGTGCGCTCGCGGACGAATTCCTGCGGCCCGGTCAGAGCCGCGACCGCTGCCGCCTGACTGACGGCTGATACTCCGGATGTGCTTTGCGATTGCATCTTTGACATATTGGCGATGACCTCCTTCGGCCCACCGGCGAATCCGAGTCGCCAACCCGTCATGGAATAGGCTTTTGAAACGCCGTTGCATGTCACCGTGCGGTCGTAGAGAGCGGGTTCGATTCCAGCGAAGGTAAAGAATTCCCGGCCGTCGTAGATGAGATGCTCGTAGACATCGTCTGTCAGAATCCAGACATGCGGATGTGCGAGCAGCACGTCGGCCAGCGCTTTCATTTCTTCCTTGGAGTAGGTAGCACCCGTCGGATTACTGGGCGAAGAGAACATCAGCCATTTGGTGTTCGGCGTGATCGCTTCTTCCAACTGTTCCGGCCGCATTTTGAAGTGATTGTTCTGAACGCAATCGACGATCACCGGCGTGCCGCCAGCGAGTTGCACCATGTCCGGATACGAAGCCCAATAGGGCGCGGGGACGATGGCCTCATCCCCCTGGGATACCGTCGCCATCAGGCAGTTGTACAGAATCTGCTTCGTGCCAGCCCCAACCGCAATCTCGTCGAGCCTGTAGTCGAGATTATTGTCGCGCTTGAACTTAAGCCGCGCAGCCTCCCGCATCTCAAGCAGGCCATTTATTGGTGTATAGCGGATCTCATTTGCGTCCATGCAGGCGATCGCCGCTGCCTTGGCGTGATCCGGTGTCGGGAAGTCGGGTTCGCCCGCTGTCAGTTTGACGATGTCGTGGCCTTCTGCAACCAGATCGCGGACCCGTGCCGAGGCGATCTGGCTCGGCGACGGTTTGAACCGGCTCATCCGTGGCGCGAAATCCATGGCGTAACTCTCTCATTCAACATTCGAAAACGAAGCGCTTGTGAATATAGAACTGGAACCGCTTTAACCAGTGGCGAGGTGCGCACACAAGTATGGGACAACTCGTATCTCGTTTGCTATGCCGTCCGGAGCGATTGACCAATGGAGGAGCGAAACAAGGCCTATTTCAATTTTGCGCGCCGGGCGGAAGTGGTCGGAGTCTCGGTTTATAATCACGCACCTGGTACGATCCTGCCTGACGTCTCCAGCGAAGCTACGGTGGCGGCACCCATGCATGCGGCCGAGGTGATAATACGGTTACTTGATGGGGTTCGACGACCTGCGTGACGCGATCGTCGTTCACATCGCAGAAGACGGTGTTAACGCCACCCGCGACAATGTCCTCGTCACAAACGGTGCGAAGCATGCGACGGAACTGGTGCTCCGGATTAAACTGAGCCGGGTGATCGTGACCGCGCCGACCTACGTGACGACCCTGCGATATTTGGTCAACCATGATGTCAATTTTTGGCGGTGCCGCAAGACGACCAGGGTCTCGATACTGACTATCTCTCAGAACGCATTGCGACGCGTGCTGCTAATGCTGAGGCAATACCGAAACTGCTTATCGACGTTCCCGGCTTTCATAACCCGTCCGGGATCACGATGGCGTTGACACGCCGCAATCGCCTTGTCGAGCTGGTGACGGCGCATGGCTTTATCCTCCGTGAGGACGATCCATACCGCTGGATTTGCTTCGGAGGCGACCCTGTGCTGCCGAACAAGTCGCTGGATACCGAAGGCGTCGTTATCGCAATCGGAACGGTCTTGGAAATTCTGTCTCCCGTCCTCCGGACTGGCTGGGCTGTCGCGGATGTGGAAATGGTCCACCGCATGGCATTGCAAAAAGTGGATGGTGGCTCGTCGCCTCTCACAGAGGATCGCTTTCGATCTCATGCGGTCCAACAACATGAAGCTTCACATCGAGAAAGTGTTTAATCAGATGCGCCAGCATCGCGATGCAATGGTCGATGCGCTCGCGGTGGAAATTCCGGACGCCAAGGTGCGGCGTCCCGAAGGCGGGTATTTTCTTTGAGCTGAACTGCCAGCGGGCATTTCGGCCG
>CAXGSZ010000552.1:0-2129 GCA_964012455.1 uncultured Alphaproteobacteria bacterium | reverse complement strand
AGTGAGTCGCGGTGATATACCGATGTCATTCTGTAGCCTTCCTCGGGGCCAAACCAAACGGAACGCGTGGCCGATTCCGCTACTTGCACGGGCTGCGATACCTCGGATGAACCGGAGAATACCTCCAAGAATACAGGTCTTTCCCCACCGACCACGACTCTCCAGGTAACAACTTCCGCCGCCATGTCCTCGGTCCGGCCAAACCGGCGACGATAGCAGTCTGCGAAAGTGCGGGCGATGGTCGCGTTATCGCCGCCGCTTATCGTCGACGCGTCTAGCGGTACGTCTACTTCATAACCCTGTCCGACGTAGCGCATGGTGACCGTATATTCGATTGCAAACTCATCGACACCGGCGTTAAGGACCAGTTCCCGGCCACGCGCCACCATGGCCTCCGTCATGTCAGCTATCGTCGGCCAATCGACGGCATTAAGTCGCGACATATGGGTCTGAGCAAACTCAAAGGAGATCGGGGACCCCAACATGCCGATTGCAGAGGCAACGCCAGCGCCCGGCGGGCAGATTAGTCGGCCTATACCCATCTTCCGTGCCAGGCTGCAGGCGTGGACGGGCCCCGCGCCGCCAATCGGGACAATGCGGAACCGCGCAACGTTCAGCCCCTTCTCAATAGCATGAACCATTGCCGCCTGCGCCATATTGCCCGTGACGGTCTCGTGCATTCCCCAAGCTGCCGCTTCGACCGAGACACCCATCGGCTCGGCCAAATTCGTGCGAATCGCAGCGACGGCAGCATCCCTATCGAGCGCCATGCCACCGCCGAGGAAACTATCCGCATCGAGATAACCGAGCACGAGGTCTGCATCCGTTACCGTCGGTAGGCTGCCGCCGCGACCGTAGCAGGCAGGACCTGGATCCGCTCCGGCGCTATCCGGACCGACACGGATCAGCCCCAATCGGTCAACACGCGCGATACTGCCGCCTCCAGCGCCAATTTCGATCATATCGATGGCTGGAATCTGCAGCGGCAGACCACTGCCCTCGGCAAACCTGAAAACGCGCGCGACCTCAAAACTTGCGGAGCGCTGAGGTTCGGCGTTCTCGATCAGGCAAGCCTTCGCTGTCGTACCCCCCATGTCAAAACAGAGCAAATTATGCTCGCCTGACGCGCCTCCATAAATTACAGCTGCTTGAGCGCCGGCCGCAGGTCCCGACTGGACGAGCCGAATTGGGAATTCCGTCGCAGTGTCGTGACGCACGGTGCGACCGTCGGACAGAATCATCAACAACTCACAGCCGACGCCCATTTCTTTCAGGCCGTCGGAAAGCTGCTCGACATATGTCCTGAAGATCGGCCGCACATAAGCATCGGCGACGGTCGTCGAACTCCGTTCATACTCACCCATCTCCGCACTGACATCTGAAGACAGCGAGACCGACATCTCCGGCGCCAGAACAGCAAGCCTTTCACGGACAGCCCGCTCATGTTCCGAGTTCCGGTACCCATGGAGAAGGCAGACACCTATCGAAACCACGCCAGCGGTGCGAAACTTCTCAACGGTCGGTTCAAGTTCACCCAACACCAGTGGGGTCAGGACCTTACCTTCAGCGTCGACCCGCTCCGTGATCTCGGCGCGATGGGGACGGCCCGCGATCGGCTCCGGCATTTCAATCCCAAGATCGAATAGGTCATATCGCCACTCTCGGCCGATTTCGAGCACGTCGCGAAATCCACGCGTGGTAATCAAGCCCGTTTGGACGCCCTTGCGTTCAATCAGGGCATTGGCCACCAGCGTGGTGCCATGTATAACCGCCACGACGCTTTCCGGCGGCACCCCTTTTTCATCGAGAATGTGCCGAACGCCATCTTGCACAGCCCGCGACGGATCGTCGGGCGTGGTCAACAATTTGGCATTGTGGGTTCGGCCACCGGCGACATCCCAAAGCACAACATCCGTGAAGGTGCCGCCGATGTCGACGCCGATTTTGAATTCACTCATCGGCACCTCGAACCCTGCCATACACCGCTTCTGCCTTTTCCCCACTCAGCAGGCCACGTTCCAAGTCGCGATCCACTGCTCCCGCCGCGCGACCATCCGGAGAATGAAGCCCGCCGCCGCCCGGCATCTGGAAAGTCGCGATATCTCCCTTGTAAAGGGTCTGCCGGGATT
>CAXGSZ010000551.1:0-2162 GCA_964012455.1 uncultured Alphaproteobacteria bacterium | reverse complement strand
CCAGACTGACTCAATAATTCGATCGCTGAATCGTATTTCCGGTTTTTACGTCGCCAACGGACGCGTTCGTAGACTAGGCCTGGATCGCCAATGAGCCGTTTTGGTACTTTGGATACAGCATAATCCACGCCAGGTTCGCGTCTCATCAATGCAATCCGCGCAAGGCCGAGCCACTGATAATCGTGATTCATTCGTCGTAGCTGGCGACGGGCGGCATTTATACGCCGTTTCCATAGAAGTCGATCGAGCCGGGCGATGTGATCTTCCGCGCGAATTAATTTGCGGTATCGTTTGCGGAACTGATTTTCCACCCGGTACGCCATGTCGATATTTACCCAGGCGCGCCGGGCAATCATTGTCGCCTCCGTGGTCCGCTTTTCGGACATTAGAACACGTACGATATGAAAGGCGCCGACACCCGTGGTCGGTTCTGTGCCTTCGAACCATTTAAGGATATCCGATTTCGGCGTTTTCTCGGAAATCGCTTCCTCGGCCCGGCGACGCAGCTTCGTCTGATACGGCCAATGCGGGTTGGCGTGGATGAAGGCGGAAATTTCCTTGAAATTCACCTTTCCCTTCGGGTCGATGATGCGCATCCACTTCAGCGCTTTCTTCGGCAATTGCTCTTGAACTTTCTGGACGTGCCGGTTCACCTCTTTCCAGTTGCTTTTCCCGGCGTCACTAAAGGCTCGTTTATAGAACCCCTGATCGGCTTTTGTCAGGAAGTCTGCATGACCTGCGGGCGCTAGCAGAAGGAGCGGCACTAGGAAGCTAATGAGACGTAGAATTACTTTTGACGACAAAGTGCTAGCTCGTAATTCCATTCATTAGCATGACAGGTTAGCCGAGTTCGAGACGCGCAACAAGGTCGGGACCCGATTCCAACACTTTGCTTACTAGCGTTCTTGGGTCTATTGTCCTGGGAATAATGAAAAGCCGCAGATAGGGGGCGATGCAATGTTTAACGGCTCAATCACCGCGCTGCTCACGCCGTTCAAGGACGGCGAGGTTGATGAAGAAGGCTTCCAATACTTCGTCGATTGGCAAATTACCGAGGGTTCGCATGGCGTTGTGCCGGTCGGAACAACTGGAGAATCGCCGACGCTGAGCCATGATGAGCACAAACGCGTCGTCGAGTTGTGTATTGATGTTGCCAGAGGACGTGTCCCGGTCATAGCCGGTGCCGGATCGAATTCGACCGAAGAGGCGGTCGATTTCACCAAACATGCGAAGGAAGCAGGTGCCGACGGCGTCCTGCATGTCTGCCCATATTACAATAAGCCGACGCAAGAAGGTCTCTACCTTCATTTCAAGGCGGTTGCAGAATGCGCCGATATTCCGGTGATTATTTACAACATCCCGGGCCGTTCAGTGGTCGACATGTCAGTCGAGACGATGGCGAAGCTCTCCAAATTACAGAACATTGCCGGCGTCAAAGATGCCACCTGCGATTTGGCGCGGCCGCTCGACAGCCGACTTGCGTGCGAAGATGGGTTTGTCCAATTGTCCGGTGAGGACGCGACGATCGGCGCCTTCCTCGGACAGGGCGGTGACGGCTGCATTTCGGTATCTTCAAATGTGGCGCCAAAGCTGTGTTCGGAAATGCACGAAGCCTGGCAGTCCCGTGATATGGACGGATTCGCGGAACGCCGCGACCGGCTTGCTCCGTTGCATGACGCGCTTTTCTGCGAGACGAGCCCAGCGCCGGTCAAGTATGCCGCCCATCTGCTCGGCAAGTCCGCGCCGGAGTGCCGCCTTCCGATAGCGCCGCTCTCCGAGCAGGGTCAGGGGACCGTGCGGGGCGCGATGGTCAAGGTTGGACTGATCAACTGACGCATCTGGCGGCTGCCGGAGCGTATATTCGGGAGCATGGCAAATGCCGGCGAAATACGGAGCGGGCGAGACGGTCGCGCAGAACCGACGCGCCCGTTTCGACTATCATATTGAGGATACGGTCGAGGCCGGCATGGTACTGACCGGGACGGAGGTGAAGTCGCTGCGTGCTAACAGCGCCAGTCTCGGCGAATCTTATGCTGGGCCGAAGGACGGCGCGATTTACCTCATTAACGCGCATATTCCAGAGTACCAACAGGCTGGCATAAAGATGAACCATGAGCCGCGCCGCCCGAGAAAGCTGCTCTTGCACAAACGCGAGCAAGAAC
>CAXGSZ010000550.1:0-2169 GCA_964012455.1 uncultured Alphaproteobacteria bacterium | reverse complement strand
CCGCCGCCAGTTCGGCACGATCGAATTCACCAAATGCATCGAGCGCCGCAACCTCATAGATGTCCTCGAGGCGCCGGCGCGCATTGTCGGAATTGAACCGCGCGTTCGGTAGCGGTGTGAGGTAACGCTTCCAATCTTCGAGCATGCCGGCCAGCTCCGGGCGCTCAAAAAGTTTCTCTGGCAACAGCAACTCACCGGGAGAAATCCGAGAGACCGCCGCCGAGAGATCGGCGAGCCCGAGAGGCTGTACCGTGAAATCTCCCGTCGACATGTCGAGCCACGCCAGTCCGCATTGGCCCGAGACTTCCGTTACAGCGGCAAGATAGTTGTGGGTGCGCGCGTCAAGCAGGCTTTCTTCGGTAAGGGTGCCGGGTGTCACCAAGCGAATTACATCGCGGCGGACCACTGCCTTAGACCCACCACGCCGCTTTGCCTCCGCGGGGTCTTCCATCTGTTCACAGATGGCGACCCGAAAGCCTTTCCGGATCAACCGCTCGAGGTAACCGTCGAGTGCGTGCACTGGGACGCCGCACATCGGGATGTCCTCACCCTTGTGGCTGCCCCGTTTAGTCAAAGCGATATCAAGCGCCGCCGCCGCCGCAACGGCGTCGTCGAAGAACATCTCGTAGAAATCTCCCATGCGGAAGAAAAGCAAAGCGTCGGGATAGGTGTCCTTGTGCTGGAAATACTGTACCAACATCGGTGTTGCGGCGCGGGGTGAAGTCTTGACTGAAGGCTCGAACATTGTTGCGGAAAATAGCATGAGGCCGACGGATTTACACAGTTAAGGATGATTTTTCACTGTAAAGCCGAAACGCAATAAGTTGTAAAAGCCCCGACGATGCGGAATGCTGCAAGTTAATCCTCTCTAGCAGGAAGAAAATTTGATGGCTGACCAATCCACGCTTCGCGAAGACGCACTGCAATTTCATGTCGGTGGCCGGCGCCACGGCAAGATAGAAGTCAACGCGACAAAGGCTTTGACCACGCAGCGCGACCTTTCGCTTGCCTATTCGCCGGGTGTTGCATACCCCTGTCTGGAAATCGAGAAGGACCCCTCTGCCGCTTACGACTACACGGCCAAAGGCAATTTCGTCGCTGTCATATCAAACGGGACCGCGGTTCTCGGCCTCGGAAATATTGGGGCGCTGGCGTCGAAGCCGGTGATGGAAGGTAAATCGGTCCTCTTCAAGCGGTTCGCGGATGTCGATGGAATCGACATAGAGGTTGCGACTGAGGACGTCGACGAGTTTATCACCTGTGTCAAGTTGATCGGCAACAATTATGGCGGCATCAACCTCGAGGACATTAAAGCGCCCGAATGTTTTTTGATCGAGGAACGCCTCAAGGAGGAACTTGACGTACCGGTCTTCCACGACGATCAGCATGGAACCGCAATCATCACCGCAGCAGGCTTCATTAACGCCCTCCACCTGACCGGGCGTGAGATCATCGATACCCGTGTTGTGGTTAACGGCGCGGGCGCTTCGGCCATCGCCTGTGTCGAGCTGATCAAGAACATGGGGATGCCTAACGACAACGTCACCATGTGCGACAGCCGAGGGGTCATCTACCGCGGCCGCGAGGACGGCATGAACCAATGGAAGTCGGCACACGCGGTGGAGACCGACGCGCGTGACCTGGAACAGGCGCTCAAGGGCGCCGACGTTTTTATCGGCCTGTCGAAGAAAGACGTGGTCTCCCAGGACATGGTGAAATCGATGGCCGAAAAGCCCATCATCTTTGCGATGGCCAACCCGGATCCAGAGATTACGCCGGAGGACGTGAAGGCGGTGCGCGACGACGCCATCGTCGCAACGGGTCGTTCGGATTACCCGAACCAGGTCAACAATGTTCTTGGATTCCCCTACATTTTCCGCGGAGCGCTCGACGTGCACGCGTCTCGGATCAACGACGAAATGAAGATTGCTGCCGCTGAAGCGCTGGCCGCCCTGGCGCGCGAGGACGTTCCGGAAGAAGTAGCGGCCGCCTATGGCGGACAGCAGCTACATTACGGCAAAAATTACATCATCCCAGCGCCCTTCGACCCTCGCCTGATTGCCGCCGTGCCAGCCGCCGTCGCACAGGCCGCCATGGTCACCGGCGTCGCGCGGCGCCCCGTTGAGGACATGGAGGCCTATCGCCGGGAACTCTCTGCACGCCTCGATC
>CAXGSZ010000549.1:0-2176 GCA_964012455.1 uncultured Alphaproteobacteria bacterium | reverse complement strand
TGCGGATAAGGCCGTCAAGTTGCGGCCACATTCAAAATCGCACAAATGCGCCGTGATCGGCTTGGAACAGATGGCGCGCGGTGCCGTGGGCCTTTGCTGCCAGAAGGTCGGCGAGGCGGAAGCCATGTTGGCTGGCGGCGTACATAATGTTTTGGTTTCGAATCAAATTGTGGGGCGTCCGAAATTGTTGCGTTTGGCGGCGCTGGCGAAACAGGCCGATTGGATCGGTGTCTGTGCGGATCATCTGGACAATGTCGACCAATTGAACGAAGCAGCAAATGCGATGGATGCGACGCTCAACGTCTTGGTTGAAATAGACACGGGTGCCGCGCGCTGCGGTGTCGCTCCCGGACAGCCAGCTGTCGATCTCGCTAAAAAGATCGATTCCGCGACAAACCTTCATTTTTCTGGACTTCAGGCGTACCAGGGAAGGGCTCAGCATGTGCGTAGCTATGCTGAGCGTAAGCAGGCGGCGGATGCTGGCATCGCGCTCACGGAGGATGCCGTGGAAGCTTTGTCCGCGGTTGGGTTGGAATGCGAAATTGTCGGTGGTGCAGGAACCGGTACGTTCCAATTCGAGACGGCGGGTGGTGTCCATAACGAGTTACAGGCAGGATCCTACGCCTTAATGGATGCGGATTATGGGAAAAATCTCAACGCAGATGGCGGATTCTTCAACGATTTCGAACACAGCCTATTCGTTTGGGTCACGGTGATGAGCGCGCCGACCGAGGACCGTGCGCTCGTTGACGCCGGTTTGAAGGCATTGGCAATGGATTCAGGTCCGCCTGCGGTCGTTGGCATGCCGGAGATCGAATTTAGGCGTGCTTCGGACGAGCATGGTATTCTTGATATTTCCAAGACCAATCATCCGGTCCGGCTCGGAGATAAGTTGAAACTGATCCCGGGACACTGTGACCCAACGGTCAATATGTACGATTGGTATGTCGGGTATCGGGGAGATCGCGTGGAGGCCCTCTGGCCGGTCGTCGCGCGCGGAATGCTGCGCTAGCGGCAAAGGTCGCCGATGGCTGTTCGACGCGGGGTTTTGAGGCGGACATTTGTCGGTGCGGCAGGTTGCGCGGCCGTGTTCGCCACTCTCGGGGGTGTTCAGTCGGCCGGCGCGGTCAAAACGCGCAACAGCACTGGCGCATGCCGGTGGAATCTCGACCCCATGCACGGACCTTCATGCAATCGGCGCTGAATGTCGATCGGCGCTGAATGTCGATCGGATCGTTGAGATGGGGGCGGCATTCATTGCGCAACACAGCAGCAGCCAGCGGTTTAGAACACTAGTCGCGGAAGACTTCGTCCGCGTGCTGGCGTATTTTCCGGCCTTCTCCTATCCGTTGTGTAAGTCCACTACGGTCGAAATATTCCAGCACCTGGATCGATACATTCCGTCCGATGTCCGTGGCATCGCGAAAATCCGCCGCGGAAAACATATTGTCCGCTGCTTTCTCCGCGAGGCGCTCGGCGATGCGTCCCATCTCACGCATCGTCGCCGGCGGGTAGAAGCGATTCTTTGCGACCGCATGTACAATCCCGAGACGAGCCGCCCGGAACAGGAACCGTTCGATAACCTTTGGCGGTTGCCCTAAATCCTCAGCGATCTCGCGGACACGCGGTGGTCGGAGACCGCCTTCTTCCATCATCGGTCGGACTTTTTCCCAGAGAGACGATTCGGCATCCGACATGGCCGCCCGATGTGTCGGCAGGCGCAGCGTTGCCCCGTCACGTGCGACCTTGTTTGTATTGATCAAGCCCAGTAATAGCGCCGCGAAGAGATCTGTAGCAATTCGTGCCGGCATGCGCCGTCGCAATTGGTCCTCGGTCGGTCCGGGATCGCCGGGATGCGACTTGTGCCACGCCCCGAGCGCAGAGACAGTTTCCGCAGAGAGCGTTTCCCAGCGTGATTGCGATACCCCGATGGCAGCCTCCGCGCGCCCGACGCGTTGCATCGGCGTGTCACGCCAGAGGTTCGAAGCCTCATTGGGGGTAAGATTCCGCAATCGAGCGAATGGCTCCAAATCCACTCCTGCTGTGGCGTTATCCAGGAGCTTAGTGAGCGATTCTCCTGCATCCTTGAGTTCGAGCGCCTTGACGGTCTCGATGCGCTCCGGCCGGGCGCGGCCACGGGCCGGTGAAAATGGATCAATGACGGTGCCGCCAGCGA
>CAXGSZ010000548.1:0-2179 GCA_964012455.1 uncultured Alphaproteobacteria bacterium | reverse complement strand
GGAAGTGCCACAAAAAACACCGGCATCTGAGGCTGCAGCCGGGCAAGCAATCCCATTCCCGTGTAAAAAACGATAGCGAATACGATAAACGGCGTTGCGAACTGCATGGCCAGGACGAAGCTTTTGCCGATCAGGGTCGCAAATGTTTCCGCGAACTCGCCAAGGATGGGCACTACACCTGGAACAAACAGATTGTAGCTGTCCGAAATCGCAAAGAATATTAGGTGATGTGTATTCGTCGCATAAACTAAGAGCAATCCACCCAACGACAGCAGAACGGCGGGTAGCGTCCCTTGGTCTGCCAGCATGGGATTAAAAACCTGGGCAGCGGAAAATCCGCTGAGAAAAGAGATAATGGTGCCGCCCCAGGCCAGGGCAGTAAACAGGAGCCGCACAATCATACCGATCGCAAATCCGATCAGGATCTCGCTGGCGACTAGAATAAATAGTCCGCTCACGTCGGCCGGCAGTGCCGGAAGACGTTCCGAAACCACCGGCGTAACGACAGCTGTTAACCCAAACGCAAACAGCAGGCGAACCCGCATCGAAATGTACTGCTCGCCGATACCGGGGAGCACGACCAAAGTCGCACCGAGGCGCGTAAAAACAAGGAAATATGCAAAGACCTCTGCGGACAGCGGCTGATAATACATTTACCAGCGCTTATCCAATACCGAGGCCAATTATCTTGTCAGCAACGCCTTCCATGAATGTCCGCATCGTCGCGAGCATAAACGGGAGGAAAATGACCAGGGAGAAAAAGACAATCAATATCTTCGGAACAAAGGTAAGGGTCATTTCCTGAATTGATGTCAACGCCTGGAACAGCGAAATCACCAGCCCCACAACGAGGCCGACAAGCATTATAGGTGCGGTGACCTGAAGCAAAGTCAGGATCGCATCCCGCATGAAATCCAGCGCTTGAGCCTCGTTCATGCGCTGGCCTAGATCGGCATCCGCATGATTTGCTGATAGGCGGCGAGAACCCGATCACGCACGGCAACGACGGTTTGCAAGGTCATCTCGGCATTGGATACCGCTGTCACGACATCGGTCAGGTCCGCCTCACCCGCTACCGCAGCGGCAGTGACCCGCTCGGAATGCTTACCAGCCTGGATCGACTGCGTCGCGACATCCTTAACGAGATCGACAAAACTGGTCTGGCCGGGTTGCACGCGTGCTCCCATTCCCTCGCTTCCGCCGAGCTTTGCCGCCTTATCAAAGGCAGCGGCTGCATCAATCGGACTAATAGCCATAAATCTTACCTCCGCGTTACTCTATATTAACGCAAAAGGCCGATGGTGCGCGACACTAAATTCTTCGAAGCTTCGATCATGCTCAAATTGGCTTCGTAGCTTCGTTGTGCCTCACGCATATCCATCGTTTCTACTAGCGTACTGACGTTCGGCAATTGCACCATGCCCTGTTCGTCGGCTGCGGGATGATTCGGATCGTATTTCAGCCGGAAATCAGACGGGTCCTCATGAACTTTCTGAATGCGGACTGTCTTGGCATTCAGTTCCCGGTTCAAGACGTTCTCAAAAGTAACGATCTTGCGTCGATAAGGATCACCACCGGTTCTGTCGGCCGTCGACGAAACGTTCGCGATATTCTGTGCAACGATCTTCAGACGAAAGCCCTGGGTCCGCATTCCAGTGGCGGAAATTGCCATCGCGGTTTTCAGATTATCTGACATGACTTCCTCCTACTGTCCCTGGCCCTTGCCGAGGGCAATTTTTAACATGGCGGCGTGCTTTCGATACAACGATGTCATCAACTCGTAGTCGCCGGACGTTTGAGCCACTTTGACCATCTGCTCTTCCAAAATAACCGCGTTCCCGCCAGGCGCCGTTTCGTACGGGTCTCTTTGGGACTCGAACTTGAACTTTTGTTCCTCGACGCCCAGTGACACGTGATTGACGTGGGTCTGTTTGAGTTTCATCACATCGAGGCGTCTTACGTGCTGACGAAAATCGACCTTTTTCAGGTCTCTCGGGCGGTATTCCGGGGTATCAGAATTCGCGATGTTTTGAGAAAGAACGCGTTGCCGTTCCGCTAACCAGCTCATCTTGCCGGTAGTCATACGGAAAACGGCTATTTTCTCCATATTCATTCTATTCCATCCTCGGCCCTTACGACCGTTCCTGCGATCCTGGGATCGCGCCTCATCCATCCGCAG
>CAXGSZ010000547.1:0-2191 GCA_964012455.1 uncultured Alphaproteobacteria bacterium | reverse complement strand
TTCCAGCCACTTGACGAGGTCGTCGATGGCGTGGTGAACATGGTCGCCTTCCGCCCCCATCGCGGAATGGTCGTGCTCGGAGCGGACCCAGACCGTGGTCATGCCCATCGCGTGGGCGGGCTCGAGGTTGCGGGCGATGTCTTCCAGCATCACCGCGCGGGTCGGGTCGACATTGTGTTCGCGCACGAAGGCCTCATAGGCGGACCGTTCCGGCTTGGGGACGTAGTCGGCGGCGATGATATCGAAGATGCCATCGAAATGGTGAGTGATGCCGAGACGTTCCAGGACATTTTCCGCATGGGTGACGGACCCATTAGTGAAAATCACCTTGCGGCCATCGATCCGGTTCAGCACGTCATCAAGAGCCGGATTCGGTGGCACCGGTGAGACGTCAATATCGTGCACGTAATCGAGGAATTCCTCCGGCGCCAGACCGTGATTTTCCATCAGGCCGCGTAGGGTCGTGCCGTAGGTACGGAAATACTGTTTCTGAATGCGGTGCGCTTCCTCGACATCGACATCGAGCAGCTCGCTGATGAAGGCCTTCATTTTAATGTCGATCTGCGCGAAGAGGTTGCAGTCGCGTGGATAGAGCGTGTTGTCGAGATCGAAAACCCAGACGTCCGCGTCGACCGTCTGCATGGGCTTGCCTCCACTCATATCAACGCCGGATCAATGTGCCGGAACCGTGCTCGGTGAAGAGCTCCAGTAGCACGCCGTGGGGCACCCGACCATCAATGATGACAGCGCCTTCAACTCCTTCGTTGACCGCATCGATACAGGTCTCGATCTTCGGGATCATGCCGCCCGAAAGCGTGCCCTCCTCTTGCAATGCCTTGCAGTCCGCAATCGTCAGTTCCTGCATCAGCGCGCCCGACTTATCGAGCACACCGGTAACGTCGGTGAGCATCAGGAGCCGGGTCGCGCTTAAAGCGCTAGCAACCGCACCGGCAACCGTGTCGGCATTGATGTTGTAGGTACCGCCGTCCTCGTTCCAGCCAATCGGCGCGACAACAGGGATAATGCCCTTGTCGCTCATCGCCTTCAGGATATAGGGGTCAACCTGCTCTGGCTCCCCGACGAATCCGAGGTCGACGACCTTCTCGATATTTGAATCGGGATCGCGCGTGCTGCGGCTGAGCTTGCGCACTCGAACCAGGCCGCCATCCTTGCCGGAGAGGCCGACAGCGCGGCCGCCTTCCGCGGTGATCTGGGCGACGATGGATTTGTTGACCTGCCCCGAGAGCACCATCTCCACCACGCCGACCGCCTCCGCAGTGGTCACACGCAGGCCGTCAACGAATTCGCTTTCCACACCGACCTTATCAAGCATGGCGCCGATCTGCGGTCCGCCGCCGTGGACGACCACGACATTGATGCCGACCTGGCGCATCAGAACGATGTCGCGCGCGAAGGCCTCGGAAAGGGCTTTGTCGCCCATGGCGTGGCCGCCGTATTTGACGACCACGGCCTTTCCGGCATGGCGGCGCATATAGGGCAGCGCCTCGGTCAGGATATCTGCGCGGGCGAGCCAGTCCTCCTGGCGCTGCTTGATTGTCTCGTTCATCGGACCCGAGTCCCTTGGCGGAAGTGTCTTGTCGTGCGTTCTCTTAGCTCAAACTAGGGTTGCTGCAAAGCGTCATCGAGGGCGAGCTTGGCTAGTGCCGCCCGGAGTTCGGGGATACCCTCGCCGCGACGAGCGCTGGTCAGGAGAATTTCGGGGGCACCCGCGCGGTAGCCTTCGAGAACCGCCGCCGTGTTGCGGACCAGGTCATCGAGACGTTTTGCCTTGTCCGTCTTTGTGAGCACGACTTGAAAGACTACGGCGGCGGCCTCCAGCAGGTCCATAATCTCTCGGTCGACCGGTTTGACCCCGTGCCGCGCGTCGATCAACAGGCAAAGCTTTCGCAAGCCGACTCGGCCGCGAAGGTAATCCTCAACTAGGCGTGTCCAAGCGTCGACCTGCGGCTTTGGTGCTTTCGCATATCCGTATCCCGGCATATCGACGAGCATTGCGCGTTCGCCGAGATCAAAGAAGTTGAGCTGTTGTGTCCGGCCCGGCGTGTTGCTGGTGCGGGCCAGCGCTTTGCGGCCGGTGAGCGCGTTCAGCAAGCTCGACTTGCCTACATTTGACCGCCCGGCAAAAGCAATCTCAGGCAGAACGTCATTGGGCAGCTGGGAGAGGCGGGCC
>CAXGSZ010000546.1:0-2192 GCA_964012455.1 uncultured Alphaproteobacteria bacterium | reverse complement strand
TTCTCAAGCCGTGAAACAAAAATTTAAAACCGCTTCGCAAGCTGTGTTCGACCTGCGGAGACGGACTAATTTTTTATTTAGGTCCGATCCGCCCGAAAGGCGAGCCATCGGAGCCGATACATTTTGTCACGCTAAGGAGGCGGAAATGGCGCAGGATCAGAGGTATGGAAATCAGGGTTTCGGCTATATTGACGGCGAATTCGTCCCAATGTCGGAAATGCGCCTGCCAGTAACGGATTTGGGGTTTCAGCTCTCGGATATGTGCTACGACGCACTTCATATTCACAAGGGTCGCTATTTCCGCATGAACGATCATCTCGATCGTTTTGAAAATGCTGTGGCGGAACGTCGCTATGAAACGCTGGGCATGGGCCGCGACGGTTTCGCCGAGGTGCTGATGGGGTGCGCTTCGCGTTCCGGGTTGCGGGAATCAATGGTTACAATCGTCGCAACCCGCGGCGTACCGGACAGCGGCCACAAGGACCTACGGTCCTGTCAGAACCGCTTGATGGCCTGGGCGGTCCCGTACTATTCGGTCGTCTCGGACTCGGAAATGCGGGACGGTTGCGACATCGTCGTCGCTGAAACCCAGCGCATTCCGCCGGAAGCGGTCGACCCGCGCATTAAGAATTACGGACGGCTCGACTTCGTCGCAGCCATGTTCGAAGCTTATGAGAAAGACGCACGCTACGCCGTGTTGCTCGATGGTGGAGGAAACGTCACCGAGGGACGCGGCTGGAACATCTTTGCGTTGCGCGAGGGGCGATTGATCTCACCCGACGAAGGCGTACTTGAAGGGATTACCCGGCGCACGGTGGTCGAGCTTGCCGACCGGCTCAACATCGAGGCGCAACTCGCCACACTACCGGTCGATGAGCTGAGAGGGGCCGAAGAAGTATTCCTGACGTCGACGGCTGGTGGTATTGTGCCGGTGCGATCCATCGATGGCGAGGAAGTCGGGCAGGGCGGGCTCGGGCCGGTCACCCAGCGGCTTACTGAAATGTACTGGGACCTGCATGAGGACGACGCCTACAGCACCCTGATCGACTACGCGTCGTAAGTGCGCCGTTACGGCGGAGTGACGCAAGGCGGAGCCGATTTCCTGATTAGTCGTCCATAGTATTGGATATTCATTACGATATAAAAGTGGATTGGCCCTGAAGGCGAAGCAATTCTGAAACTACCAATAAGCCGGGGCTGGGATCCCTGAAATATATATGCATTCGGAAGGTTTTCCTGTCATCTATGGCAGATGGAGACGCGCGTATAATTCGTTTGAATTTCTTTCGCCGCTGACGATATCGGGATGATTCAGACGATGACGCTTGCGCTTAAAGACAACGGGCACATCGTAAAGTCGTGCGTCGCGGGCGCATATGCTATCCCGCAGATTTCCTCTCTAAAGCCCGATATTCTTCTGACTGATTTGGTGATGGCAGAGTGGGGCGGTTTGGACTCTGATGTGAACTGCGCGAAGTGCGAAAGCGTTAAGATACATGGATCAATTTTGTCTCTTTGAAATACGAACCTTACTGGAAGGAGCAGGCGCAGGAAGCAGGTGCCATCGGAAATATTTAAAAGCCACTTGATCTTGAAGAGTTCATGGCAAGCGTCGAAGGCTTGGCAATCGCATGGAGTGTGATCCGACATGAATTGGAATAGGAAACGTCTCGCCGTTCTGGCGCTAGCGGCGACATTTGCCGTTCAGACGATTGCCGCAATGGCGATGTTCGGTGTTTCTGTGATCGCACCGGTTGCTGCAGCGGATATCGGTGTCGACGCGACTCTGATTGGTGCTTTCACCGGACTTGCCTATGGATCGGGCCTAGTGGTGGGTTTGCTGTCGGGACGGCTGGCGGACCGATTTGGGGCGCTTCGGGCTAGTCAAGCGACGATGGTATTTGCACTAGCGGGGTGCCTTCTCCTGTCCATCTCGACGCCGCTTGCGGCACTGGCCAGTGCGATCGCATTGGGTCTCTGCTATGGCCCGGTCAATCCACTTAGTACGCATATTCTCTCGCGCGTCGCACCGGAACGCTCGCGGGCCTTATTTTTTTCTATAAAACAAACGGGAATGCCGGCAGGGGCGGCCATGGCCGGCCTGATCCTGCCTCTCATTGTCGCAATGTTCGATTGGCGCGTTGCCATTGTCTCTGTTGGAATAGCTGCCGCCGCGACATCTGTCTTTATCC
>CAXGSZ010000545.1:0-2215 GCA_964012455.1 uncultured Alphaproteobacteria bacterium | reverse complement strand
CAGAAGAAAGTTTTCAAGCGGGGTTGCTCGAGTATCCCCAATACACGCGTCCCGCCGAATGGCGGGGTAAATCGGTGCCCGATGTTTTGCTCAGTGGGCATCATGAACGGATTCAACACTGGCGACTGGCCCAGGCCCGGAAGACGACACGCGAACGGCGGGTTGACCTCTGGTCCCGGTATGTCGCCGGACTCAACGAAGCGAGGGTTTCGTCATGAATATTATAGAACAATTGGAAGCCGAACAGGTCGATAAGTTGACGGCGGAAAAGCCGGTACCCGAATTCGGTCCGGGCGACACGCTGCGTGTCAACGTTAAGGTCGTCGAAGGCACGCGCGAGCGTGTTCAGGCGTTTGAAGGCGTGTGCATTGCGCGGCGCAATTCGGGCGTGAACAGCGCGTTTACCGTCCGCAAGATCAGCTATGGTGAGGGTGTGGAGCGGGTATTTCCGCTTTACAGCCCGCGTATTGAGTCGATCGACGTAGTCCGGCGGGGTGATGTGCGCCGCGCAAAGCTCTATTATCTCCGCGGACGTCGCGGTAAGAGTGCCCGGATCGCTGAAAAGACCGTTCGTCGCGAGGTCGAAGTACCCGTGACCGGGACGCCGGCAGAATCCGCTCCAGCGGAGACGCTGGCAAGCGAGGATTGATCTTCGCGTCGATCTGTAACACTTCCTGACTGTGGCTATACGATAAAGATGGAAAATGGCGTCGTCCCGAACATTACTGGATAAAATCTGGGATTCGCATCTGGTCGACCGACAGGACGACGGAACCTGTCTGCTCTACATCGACCGGCACATAATCCACGAGGTAACCAGCCCTCAGCCGTTCGAGGGGCTCAAAATGGCCGGTCGCAAGGTGCGGCGCCCTGAGCTAACCTTGGCCGTGATTGACCATAATATCGCGACCGACCGGGATGAAGAAATTCCCGACGATTCCCAGTTGCAGATCGATACGCTACGCCGCAACTGCGCCGAATTTGGCGTGGAGTTGTTTGAGGTGGACGATCCCCGTAACGGGATTGTGCATATTATAGGACCGGAACAGGGATTCACGCTACCGGGCGTGACCTTGGTGTGTGGGGACAGCCATACCGCGACGCATGGCGCCCTGGGCGCGCTCGCTTTCGGTATCGGTACGTCTGAAGTTGAGCATGTTATGGCGAGCCAGACATTGCTGCAGGCTCCGGTAAAGAGCATGCGGGTGACGGTCGAGGGCGAGCTTCCTGCGGCTTGTACGGCGAAGGATCTGATCCTCGCGCTGATCGGCAAGATCGGCACGGGCGGCGGCACCGGTCATGTGATCGAATATACAGGGTCGGCGATCAGCGCGCTTTCCATGGAAGGCCGGATGACGGTCTCGAACATGAGCATTGAGGCCGGTGCGCGGGCCGGGCTGATCGCCCCCGACGAGAAAACCTTCGGATATCTCAAAGGACGTCCCTATGCACCGAAGGGAGCGGATTGGGACGCGGCGGTCGCATATTGGGAAACCTTGCCGTCCGATCCAGGCGCCACTTACGATGCCGAAGTCACGCTTAATGTGAAAGATATTGATCCGCAGGTCACCTGGGGCACCAGCCCCGAGGACGTGGTGCCTATCACCGGTGTCGTCCCGAACCCGAAAGATGCGCCGAATTCGGACAAAGCGGCCTCGGTCAAGCGTGCGCTCGAATATATGGGTCTGCAAGCCGGTACGCGGATCACCGATATCGAAATCGATACCGTCTTCGTTGGGGCCTGCACGAACGGACGGATCGAGGATATCCGCGCCGTTGCGGAAGTCGCGAAGGGCCGCAAGGTGAAGGAAGGCATTCGCACCCTGATTGTGCCAGGCTCCGGCCTCGTCAAGCAGCAGGCAGAAGAAGAGGGTCTGGCCCAGATTCTGATTGACGCCGGTTTCGATTGGCGCGAGCCGGGATGTTCGATGTGCCTTGCGATGAACGTTGACAGGCTGCAGCCGGGCGAACGTTGTGCGGCTACCTCGAACCGAAACTTCGAAGGTCGTCAAGGCCGTGGCGGTCGCACCCACCTTGTAAGCCCTGCCATGGCGGCAGCGGCGGCGATTACAGGCAAGCTTACTGATGTGCGCGAGTTGATGTCATGAGCAAGCGGGATCGGAGCGGGACGGAAGCGTCGCAATTAACCGGCATTGACCATCTGTTCGGTCGCGATCTGCGCCGCGACGGATGGTTTGTGGATGAAGACCTGGTT
>CAXGSZ010000544.1:0-2220 GCA_964012455.1 uncultured Alphaproteobacteria bacterium | reverse complement strand
CACAGATGTTTGGGTCAACTTCAAGGTCTTTGGCCTGATGGGCCTGACCTTTATATTTATTATGACGCAGGTGCCCCTGATCCAGCGCTATCATATCCCGGAAGAAGGCCCAGCCGACAAAGGTGAACCCGCAGACTAACCTGGTCAGCTCTTGAAGTTGCCGGGACCGCCGACGGGATTGCTGTGAGGGGCGGAATCACTCTTGCCCTCAACCGCCCGATAGTGGTCGAGCGCCCAATTCACGGAAGGAAATGCGATCTTATCGCGCGGTATGTCTTCCCAGGCGAATAATTCCGCCTCCAGTGTTTCTTCTCCGGCCCCAAATGCCCCGCCCAAGAGCGTCGCCCTAAAAATGATCTGCACCTGACTGACTCGCGGCACATTATAGATTCCAAGAAAAAGGTCTATCTTAATCTTGGCAAGTGCCTCTTCGCGCACTTCCCGCCAGGCTCCATCCACCACTGTTTCGTTGAGTTCGAGGTAACCCGCCGGAATTGTCCAGTACCCGCGCCTAGGTTCGATATCGCGGCGGCACAAAAGGATTTTTCCCCTCATGCCCAACAACAGCGCCGACGACGATTTTCGGATTCTCATAATTGACGAACCCGCAGTCGGGGCATGCCAGTCGCTCGCGGTTGTCACCATTTGGGACTTCCAGGACACTAGGACCACCTTGGCCGCTCTCCGTCGATGCGCTCATCGCGCCAATCTGGCGGGCGCCGGCTGGAGCGGGAAGGGGAGTCTATATTACTAGATGAGGATATCGACCAAATAGCCACGCAGTGGCGTCTCGCCGTACGCTAGCAGAGGCTCGCACGGCGAGATGTCTTGGCGGCCGTTCAACGCGGGCTTCCCCGGAGATTCGGTTGCACTTCCCACTTCCGGAGCGGCCCGTGACGGCGTTCGGTGTTACGGAAGGCGGTGGTCCAATGCGGGTTCCACCGCCGAAGGGTGAATCGACCATGCATCGAACCAGTACAAAGCGAATATGCAGCTATAATGAAACGCCGAGCTTACGAATCGGTTAACGGTCAAGGGCAGCCACACCCGGCAGCTCTTTCCCCTCAAGCCACTCGAGAAACGCACCACCAGCAGTGGAGACATAGCTGAACTGCTCCAGCGCATCCGCATGCACGAGTGCGGCTACTGTATCTCCGCCACCAGCAACAGAGACAAGATTGCCTGTCCCTGTCAACTCAGCTGCACGGCGCGCGACAGCGTTCGTCCCCAGATCAAAGGGGGCGAACTCGAAAGCACCGAGCGGGCCGTTCCACAACAAGGTTCCGCAGTCCGCCAGATGGGCATTAAGCGATGATACGGAGTCCGATCCGACGTCGAGGATCATACGATCGGAGGGTACCGCTGCAATCGGCACGGTCTCGCATTCCGCTCCTTCTTGGAGGATGGCTGCAATTACTACATCTTGCGGCAGTAAGATACGGCAACCGGTCTCGTCCGCTCGCGCCATAATTTCCCGTGCGGTATCAGCGAGGTCCTTTTCACAAAGGCTAGCGCCGATATCCGTTCCAAGCGCGAACAAGAATGTATTTGCCATGCCGCCGCCGATGATCAGTGAATCGACCTTGTCGAGAAGATGTCCTAGTACCGCGAGCTTTGTCGACACCTTGGCGCCGCCGACAAGCGCCGCCACCGGCTTTCGCGGTGTCTCCAATACTGCCGAGAGCGCCTGAAGCTCCGCCTGCATGCCGCGGCCCGCGAACGCAGGCAGACGTCCGGCAATCCCCGCCGTCGATGCGTGGGCACGATGTGATACCGAGAAACCGTCGTTGACATATGCGTCACCGAGGCGCGCGAGCGCCGCCGCAAAATCAGGCGCATTGGCCTCTTCACCGGAATGAAACCGCAGGTTTTCGAGCAGCAAGACGTCGCCATCCGACAGCGCGTCGACGGCGGCCGCCGAACCATCGCCAATGCAGCTATCAGCAAACGCGACAGGCCGCCCACCGAGTGACACGGACAACGCTTCCGCAATCGGGCGAAGCGTCAACTCAGGCACGACTTCCCCTTTGGGACGACCGAAGTGCGACAAAACCACGATTTTCGCCCCTTTTTCGGCCAATTCCAGCAATGTCGGCGCCAGACGATCCAGCCGAGTGGTGTCCGTTACAGCGCCGTTACGGACGGGCACGTTGAGGTCACCGCGCACAAGTATCCGGCGTCCTCGGCAGTCGATATCATCCAATGTCTTAAACATGCGGA
>CAXGSZ010000543.1:0-2224 GCA_964012455.1 uncultured Alphaproteobacteria bacterium | reverse complement strand
GTGATTAGCGCGCCACCGGTTCCCGCGCCTCGTCGAACGAGACCTTGCAGGCTCTTGTCGATGTCGAAGAAATTCTGTTCATACGCATCGGGCGCAATCCAGACGGAGCTGGTTTTCTTTCCCCTAAGATTCTCGGCAACAAGGAGATCGTTCATCTCGGCGGCTCCCTAAGTACAATTTACGATTTGCATTCTTGTAGAGTGTGACGCGGTTGTCCCGCAAACGAGATTTTCGTATTCTTGAGTGAGGAAATATCACTCAATGGTATGAAATTGTGCGCCGAACGCTGCCCCTTATTCGTTCCCTTCAAATTCTTTGTCTTGGCGGCCACCGGCGGCGATGTCGACCGAGTCATTGTCGACGGACGAACCATCGTCGATGCCTGAGAGGTGCTCACACTGGACGTCCCCACGGCGGTCCAGCGCCTCAATGAAGCACGCGAACGCGTGTGGGCGCGGCTCGACCTCTAATGGAGAACGCACGATGGCTGACCGCCTTGCACGTCTGGCCCGGGCGCGGGGCTATCCATACCCCTATCCAGGATGCTCCTATACATGGCGAAGCGGCCACGTAGCGGAATTTGACCTCGGCGAGACTAAAGGACGCACCGCCGTGCTGGCCGTAGGTTCGAACCGCGCGCCGAGCCGCCTCGATCAAAAATATCTCGGCAAATACGAGGCACCGATCCCCGTACAGCACGCACAACTCAAGGATTTTGATATCGTCTATGCCGCCCACCTTACGCGATACGGCTCGGTGCCAGCGATGCTGCAGCGGGCACTCGGCACAACCGTCGACCTCGCTGTGACCTGGCTCGACGACAAGCAGCTGGAGATCATGCATGCGACCGAAGGCGGCTATCACTATGCGGAGATCGGTTCGGTCGACCTCGTCTACGATGACGGCACGCAGGCGGATAGCGCACATCTTTATGTCGGCCGCGAAGGGCACCTCGTGCACGAAAAACAGCCGGTCGCCTTGATTGAGATTGATGGCCAGAACCGCCCACATGCCGCGCGAAACACGGCCGAAGTCTTGGAGATCGTTCATACCCGCATCGCACCCGACATGCCCCACGACGATTTCATCCTGAAGGTGATCGATCACACCGATTTTCGGCGAGAGTGCTCGATCATGCTCGCCGAGGATTCCGTCCCCTTTGACTATCCCTTCGAGAGGAAGCCCGGCGGCTTAGTGGATTAGACCCGCGCGGCGCTATACCATCTGAGTTTTCACCACACCCTCGCTAAAAAGCGTTTTGATCTCATCGTCGCCATACCCGACTTCACGCAATACGTCCCTGTTATGTTCGCCAAGCAACGGTGTAACGCGACCTTCCGGCGTCTCCGTGCCATGAAACCGGATGTACTGCCGCGCAAGCCGCAGTTCGCCGGCTTTGGCATGTTGATGGGTGCCTACCATATCGTTGGCCGCTGCATGCGGGTCGTCGAGGAAATACTCGCTATCACCGGATTGAGCTTCCAGCGCAGGGACATCGGCCGCCTTCAGCGCGTCGAGCGTTTCCGCAAGCGTCCGTTCCCCGAACGCTGCGGCCATCGCAATGGCGAACGCTGTCTCGTTGGGATGAGTAGCGGTAGCAACCCCCTCTGCCGCAGCAACGCCAGCGACCTCGCGAAGTGCATTACGTTCTGCAGTCGATCGGGCAACGACATAGACCCAACCGTCGGCGAGCCGATAGAGGCGATGATAGGGGTCGAGGCCATATTGCTCGCGGTCCGCCAGTGGCCTTTCCGGCTTGCCAGCGTAGCGGGTGAACCAGGGCGAACTCAGTAAGACAGCGCTATTCAACAGATTGCCGTCGACCCGCTGCACAACGCCTGTCCGTTTCCTCGCGTAGATGGCCATGATGGTGCCGAGGGCACCCATTGCGCCATTGGTATAGTCCGTCGGGGCCAATTGCGCGGGGAAAACCGGCGGATTTTCCGGTCCGCCCTGTGCCCGTTCCATACCCATCAATGCCTGCGCCAGAGGATCGATCCCAGGACGCTTCGAGTATGGCCCTGTCCAACCATAGCCTGTCAGGTGCGTCTCGATCAGATCCGCGTTGATCGCGGGCCCGATTCCCATGCGCTCGGTCGCATGCGGCCGCAGGTTCGCCAGCATTGCGTCCGCGGTTGCGGCCACCTTCTGGACAAACGCCCTACCTGCGTCGGTACTGGTGTCGACGGAGATGGAGCGCTTATTGAAGTTGATGTTGTAGAAA